>JAZDIY010000208.1:0-3542 GCA_043804445.1 Chloroflexota bacterium
CCTTCACCCCCCACCCCACCATCTCTCTCACCTGGCCGACGATTTCAGCCGGCGGCCGGCTCCGCTCCCGGCCCCGGCGGTAGGGCACGATACAGTAGGTGCAGAAATTGTCACACCCCTGGATGATGGGCACGAAGGTGGTGGGCGAGGGGGCACCGGGCAGGGGCGCCGCCGACTTTGCCGGGTCCTGGAGCCAGCCGGGCAGCTCGCCGGGCTTGAGGAAGTAGTCCACATACGGGAAGCGCCGCTGCAGCTGGTCCACGTTACCGTCCACCATACAGCCGGTCAGGGCGATGGTCATCCCGGGCCGCTGCCGTTTCAGGTCTTGCAGGGCCCGGAGCTTGTTCACCACCCGGTCCTCGGCGTGGCGGCGCACCACGCAGCTGTTCAGCACCACCAGGCCGGCCTCCTCCGGGCGGGTTGCGGCCCGGTAGCCCCGCTCTTCCAGAAAGGCCCCCAGCCCCGCCGACTCCGCCTGGTTCATCTGGCAGCCTATCGTCCAGATATGGTAGTGGGACATACTCTCCTCTATCGGGTTACTGGCGGAGGGGGTGGGATTCGAACCCACGACCCCGTTACCGGGGCAAGCGCTTAGCAGGCGCCCGCACTAGACCTCTATGCGACCCCTCCGCAAACCGCCCGGCCACCCGGGCCCACCGGCCGTACTTTAATATAGCATAACCCTCCCTTTTGCTCAAACCTCGGCAGCGTGCCGGGCCGGTTGGAGGGCCGCCGCCGGCTATGCTATGATGAAGACGGCTGGCATGGAGATTGACGTTACCATTGACGAACCGTTCCAGGGGCAGCTGGAGGAAGACTGGCTGCGGCGGGTGGCCCGCCAGGTGCTCGTCAGCGAGGGGGCCGGTGACGACGTGGAGATGGGGCTGGTGGTCACCGGCCAGGAGCAGATAAGGCAGCTGAACCGGGACTACCGCCGGAAGGACGAGCCCACCGACGTGCTCGCCTTCGCCCTGCGCCCGGAGGAAAACCCCCCGGGCTCACCGCCGTTCATCACCCCGCCGGACGGCCAGCGCCACCTGGGCGAGGTGGTCGTCTCCTACCCCCAGAGCCTGCTCCAGGCCGCCGAGCAGGGGCACCCGGTATCCCGGGAGGTAGCCACCCTCATCATCCACGGCGGGCTGCACCTGCTGGGCTACGACCACCAGACCGACCAGCAGGAAGCCGCCATGCGGGCCAGGGAGGCGGCCATCCTGGACCAGCTTGAGGAGGCGAAGGCATGAAGGTGCTGGGCATCGCCGGCAGCCCCCGGCGGGGCGGCAACACCGACCTTTTGCTGGCCGAGGTGATGAGAGGGGCCGCCAGCCGGGGGGCCGAGGTCAAGACCCTGGTCTTGAGCGAGCTCAACATCGCCCCCTGCCAGCACTGCGATGCCTGCCTGGCCAGGGGCAAGTGCAAGGTACCCGATGATATGCAGATGGTCTACCGGGAGATGGAGGCCGCCGACCGCCTGGTGCTGGCCTCCCCCATCCAGTTCATGACGGTCACCGCCCACCTCAAGGCCATGATTGACCGCTGCCAGGCCCTCTGGGCGCGGAAATACGTGCTGAAAGTGCCGCCGCTGGGCGACCGGCGGGAGCGGAAGGGGCTGTTCGTCTCGGTGGGGGGGAGGAAGGTGCCCGACCTCTTCGAGCCGGCCCTGGTCACCATCCGGAGCCTGTTCAACGTGATTGACGTCGGCTACGCCGGGGCCCTGCTCTACCGCAACGTGGACGAGAAGGGGGCCATCCTCAACCACCCGGAGGCCATGCGGGAGGCCTACCTGGCCGGGCAGAAGCTGGTGGAGGGCTAACCCTTCCGGGCGGCCCCGATAAGACTCTTGATGTCCTCAATCCCCTCAACAGCCATGAACCGCTCTAATCCCTCCAGGACATCAAGCGGGGCCCGCGGGTTGGCGAAGCCGGCGGTGCCCACCTGCACGGCACTGGCCCCGGCCATGAGGAACTCAATGGCGTCAGCGGCGGTGGTGATACCGCCGCAGCCCACCACCGGCACGTCCACCGCCCCGGCCACGGCATAGACCATATAGAGGGCCACCGGCTTGACCGCCGGCCCGGACAGCCCGCCGGTGACGTTACCCAGCACCGGCCGGCGCCGCCGGACGTCAACGGCCATGCCCCGCAGGGTGTTAATCAGCGAGACGGCATCGGCCCCGGACGCCGCCACCGCCGCCGCCACGGCGACGATGTCGGCGGTGTTGGGGGTGAGCTTCACCAGAACCGGCAGCGAGGTGGCCGCCCGCACCGCCGCCGTCACCCGGGCCGCCGGCTCCGGCCTGGCCCCGAACTCCATGCCACCCTCTTTCACGTTAGGGCAGCTGATGTTCACCTCCAGGGCGCTCACCCCAGGGACGCCGTCCAGGGCCGCCGCCAGCCGGGCATACTCCTCAACCGTGGCCCCGGCGATGTTGACCACCACCGGCACCCGCCACCCGGCCCAGACCGGGGCCTTCTCCCGCACCAGGGCGGCCACGCCGATGTTCTGCAGGCCGATGGCGTTGAGCACCCCGCCGGCCGTCTCCGCCAGGCGGGGCTGGGGGTTCCCCTCCCGCGGCTCCAGGGTCGTCCCCTTGCTGACGATGGCCCCCAGCCGCTGGATGTCGAACCGGTGGTCATCCTCGGTGCCGTAGCCGAAGGTACCGGAGGCGGTCATCACCGGGTTGGCCAGTAACAGGCCCGGCCGGCGCCGGGGGGCCAGCGGGACGGCCAGGTCCATCAGCCCTCCTCGGGCACGGTCAGCACGGTGCCGGTAGTGTTATAGCAAAAGCGGTCACCCAGGGCCGCCGCCAGCCGGGTGATGGCCGGCAGGCTGGTACAGTGGCACAGGCCCAGTCTGGCCACACCCAGGTCATTCAGGGCGGCGATGGTGGCCTGAATCCTGTCCTCGGGGGCGTCCACCAGGTGGGCCCCGCCCACCACGGTATGTATCGTTTTGACCCCGGTAAGCTGCCGGGCATGGTACAGGGTATTGATAACACCCCGGTGGGCACAGCCCAGCACGACCACCAGCCCCAGCCCGGTCTTGATGATAATGGCCTGGTCATCCCGGAGCTCATCCGGCCGCCACTCATCCCCCTCCCGGACGAACTGATAACCACCCAGCGGCTCAAAATCGGTTACCCGGGGGACCTCGCCGGTGGTTATGATATTATCGGTTATGCGGACCGGCTCCCGGGTCAAATTAAAGACCGCCCCCAGGTTCTCCAGTGCCTGGCGCCGGAAGGGGATGCCGGTGTACCGGTCGGCCTTACCCGGGCGGCGGCTGTATTTGGCCGCCCACACGTCAGGGTGAGCGATTATCTCCACCGGCCGCTTCATCTTCCGTAAAAGCCCGTACAGACCACCGGTATGGTCAAAGTGGCCGTGGCTCAGCACAATCTTATCAATCTTATCCAGGTCAATGCCCAGGACATCGGTATTATTGACTACCGAAAGGCTGCGCCCAGCATCGAGCAGGACAGTGGCCCCGTCCGTCTCCACTAGGATACTTAAGCCCCACTCCGCCAGCAGGTCCCCCCCGCCGAG
>JAZDIY010000209.1:0-7207 GCA_043804445.1 Chloroflexota bacterium
GCCGACCTGGAATGGTGCAAGGGGTGTGGCCTGTGCGGCGAGGAATGCCCCCGGGGAGTTATCGTGATGGAGGATGAAAACCAATGGCAGTAAAGGCGAAGGCGATAGATATCCGGACCGAGCAGGGCCGGTATATGCAGATTACCGGCAACTACGCGGCGGCCTACGGGGCCAAGCTGGCCCGCCCCGACGTGGTTACCGCCTATCCCATCACCCCGATGAGCAGCATTATCGAGAAGCTCTCCCAGTTTGTCGAGAGCGGCGAGATGAAGTCCCGGTACATCATCATGGACTCGGAGCACTCGGTGATGGCGGCTCTCATCGGCGCCTGCGAGACGGGAGCCCGCACCTTCACCGCTACCAGTGCCCAGGGCCTGGCCTACATGCACGAGATGATGCACTGGTCCGGGCGCGGGCGGATGCCCATCGTGATGGCGGTGGTCAACCGCACCCTCGGCTCGCCCTCGCAGCTGGGGGCCGAGCAGGACGACATACTGTCTGATTTCAACACCGGCTGGATGATGCTCTTCTGCGAGTACAACCAGGAGATACTGGACTCGGTGCTACTGGCCTACAAGATTGGTGAGCAGGTGGGCCTGCCCGTCGCCGTGGTGCTGGAAGGTTTTACCACCTCTCACACCACCGAGCCGGTGCTGGTGCCCAAGCAGGAGCTGGTGGACCGCTTCCTGCCGGTAAAGCGCACGGTAAGGTACAAGCTGGACCCGGCTGACCCCCATAACTTCGTGACCTGTCCCGAGATGAGCGGCCCCGGGCTGATGAGCACCTTCCGCCAGCGGCGGCGCATCCAGGACGCCTTTGACCTGGCCAAACCGGTGGCCAAAATGGCCTTTGACGAGTTCTACCGGATATTCGGGCGCCGCTACAATACCATCGAGTGTGTTAATACCGATGATGCCGATGTCATCATCGTCACTACGCAGACCATGGCCAGCTCGGCCCGTATCGCCATGAACCAGGCGAGAAAGGACGGCAAGAAGGTGGGCCTGGCCAAGATACTGATGTACCGCCCCTTCCCCACCGAGGACCTCTACGCCGCTGTGAACAAGGCCAAGAAGCTGGCGGTGATTGACCGCAACGTGGCCTTCGGTCACGCCGGGGTCTTCGCCCTGGAGGTCAAGGCGGCCATGTACAACCATGAAAAACGGCCGCCGGTTTACGGCTTCATCAGCGGCCTGTCCGGCACGCCGGTGACCCCCAAGATTGTCCACGAGATGCTGGACTACTGCTACCAGCACGATATGCCGGAGGGTGACCAAATCTGGAAAGGACTGGAACCAGCCAAATGAATGTTGAACAGCTTGAGCTAGAGACTTTAAGTGACGAGTTATTGCTGCCAGGGCACTCGGCCTGCCACGGCTGCGGGGCGGCGCTTAACGTGCGCCATATGCTGAAGATACTGGGCCGCAAGGTGATTATGGTGGTGGTGACTGGCTGCTCGTCGGCGGTCATCTCGCCCCGCTCCTCGGTGCCCACCACGCGCATCGCCTACGGTTCCGCCGGGGCGGTGGCCACCGGGGTGAGGGCCGCCCTGGACATGGCCGGCGATACCGAGACCAAGGTGCTGGTCTGGTCCGGGGACGGGGGCACCTTTGACATCGGCCTTCAGGCGATGTCCGGGGCCGCCGAGCGTAACGAGAATATCATCTGGGCGTGCAACGATAACGAGGCCTACATGAACACCGGCATCCAGCGGAACTCGGCCACGCCCTTCGGCGCCTGGACGGCCACCACCGCCAGCAACCAGAGCGGTAAGAAGGATATCATGATGATTGTGGCCGGCCACCGTATCCCTTATGCCGCCCGGGCCAGCCAGTCATACCCCATCGACATGCTGCACAAGATGCGCAAGGTAGCTGATATCGGCAAGGGCTTCCGCTTTCTGCACCTTTATTGCCCCTGTCCCACCGGGTGGCGGTACTCCCCCGAGCTCTCCATGGAGGTGGCCCGCCGGGCGGTGGAGAGCAACGTCTTCCCCCTGTACGAGATTGAGAACGGCATCACCTACACGGTGCAGAAACCCCGTAAACACATCCCGGTGAGTGACTACCTCAAGATACAGGGGCGTTTCCGCCACCTGAGCGATAAAGAGATTGAATATATTCAGAAGTGTACCGACGAGGACTGGGAGCGCCTGCTGGCCAGGGCGGATAAGGTGACCGACCTGGACATCATGTAGTCGGCAGGCGGTGCTACAAGAATACCTGGTGATTAAGGAGTTGCCGTATGACCATTGAAACCGAATACATCGCCAAGCACCCGACCTCAGCCAAGCTCTACCAGCGGGGCTTGAAGGTCATGCCTTCGGGCATGGGCACCGATGCCCGCCGTACCGTCCCCTTCCCCATCTACGTTAACCGGGCGCAGGGCTCCAAGAAGTGGGACGTTGACGGTAACGAGTACCTGGACCTCTGGAGCGGCCACGGCGGCCTGCTGCTGGGCCACAACCACCCCGCGGTGGTGGCCGCCGTCCAGGAGCAGCTGCCGAAAGGTTTCCACTACAGCGCCTGCAATGAGCTGGAGCTGGAGATGGCGGAGCTCGTCTGCAAGCTGGTGCCCTGTGCCGACAAGGTGCGCTGGGCGACCTCCGGCACCGAGGCCAACATGCTGGCCATCCGCATCGCCCGGGGCTATACCGGGAAGAAGAAGGTCATCAAGTTCCGCGGGCACTTCCACGGCTACTGGAACGAGGGGGTCCTGGGGGTCAGGCCGCCCTTTAACTCGCCGATGTCCATCGGCGTGCCCGAGGAGAACCTGAGCAATATCCTGCTGGCCGACCATAACAGCAGCGAGGATGTCCGCCGGCTTATCGAGGAAAACGATGACGTGGCCTGCGTTATCATGGACCCCATCTGCCACGCCTTCATCATGCCCAACCGCCCCGGCTTTCTGGAGGAAGTGAGGCAGATTACCCGGGAGAAGGGGGTAGTGCTCATCTGGGACGAGGTGGTGGCGGGGTTCCGGCTGGCCCCCGGCGGGGCCCAGGAGGTCTTCGGGGTGACGCCGGACCTGGTGGCCTTTTCCAAGACGGTGGGCTGCGGCCTGCCCTACGGGGCCGTGGCCGGGCGGGCCGAGGTGATGGCGGTGATGGAGTATACCGGTGACGCCGAGCATGACCGGTTCCACCGGGTGATGAGCCAGGGGACCCACGGCGGTAACGCCGTGGTGTCGGCCTGCGGGCTGGCCTCTCTCAAGATATTGGCCACCGGTGAGCCCCAGGCCCGTATGAACCGCATCGGCGCCATGCTGCGGGATGCCATGAACCAGGTGTCCCAGAAAGAGGGGGTGCCGGCCTGCGTCTACGGTGACTACTCCATCGGCCGGGTGGTGGTGGGTATGGCAAGCCCGGAAGGGGCACGCTTTGATATGACCAACTCCCTCTTCCGTGACCACGAGAAGATTGACGCCGGCACGTCGGCTAAGGTCCGGGGCAAGCTGTACCTGGCCATGCTCAATAACGGTGTGGACTACCTGCCCGCCGGGACCTACTGGCTGAACGCCGCCGTATCCGAGAAGGATGTGGACCGGATTGCCGTGGGCTATGGCCGGTCCCTGGCTAGCTTAAAGAAAGACGGCATGATTTAGGGCAAGGAGGCGGCCTTGACCGGTGGCGGGGGTGTTTTAAGGGCACCCCCCCTTCCTGTTACGGGAGTGATGATTGCCCGTCGGGGTAAGAGGGGCAAGATGATGAAGGAGAGGAAACCATGGATAAGGCTAAACTGAACTTCTACGAGGCGACCCAGGCCCAGTTGGATGAGGTGGCTGCCAAGATACCGCTGGACCCCCACATCCACGCCATCCTGCGCGAGCCCAAGAAAGAGCTGCAGGTCTCCATCCCGGTCACCATGGATGACGGGGGGCTGAGGGTCTTCAAGGGGTTCCGTGTGCAGCACAATGACGCCCGCGGGCCGTTCAAGGGCGGTATCCGCTTCCACCCTGCCGAGACCATTGATACCATCCGGGCCCTGGCCACCCTGATGACCTGGAAAGCGGCGGTGGTGGACATCCCCTTCGGCGGGGGCAAGGGTGGCGTCATCTGCAACCCCAAGGAGATGTCCGATATCGAGGTGGAGAAGCTGTCCCGGGGCTATATTGACGCTATCTGGGAGAGCATCGGGCCGGATCGGGACATCCCGGCCCCGGACGTGTACACCAACCAGCAGATAATGGCCTGGATGGTGGACGAGTACTCCAAGCTGAAGGGCTATTTCAGCCCGCAGGTGATTACCGGCAAGCCGGTGGCCCTGGGGGGCACCGAGGGTCGGCAGGACGCCACCGCCCGCGGCGGTGTCTATGCCATCATCGAGGCGGCCAAGCACCTGGGTATTGACCTATCCAAGGCCACGGTGGCGGTGCAGGGCTTCGGTAATGCCGGCGGCAATGCCGCCGTGCTGATGCATGACCTGACCGGGGCCACCATTGTGGCCGTGAGTGACTCCCAGGGCGGTGTCTACAACGGCAAGGGGCTGGACCCCCAACGGGTGCTGGCGCACAAGCAGCAGACCGGCTCGGTGGTCAACTTCCCCGGGGCGGAGAGCGTCACCAACGAGGAGCTGCTGGAGCTGGCGGTGACGGTGCTGGTGCCGGCGGCCCTGGAGAACGTCATCACCGAGCGCAATGCCAACCGGGTCAGGGCGCGGCTGATTGGCTCCCTGGCCAACGGGCCCATCACCCGCGGGGCCGATGACATCCTGTTCGCCAACAACGTCTTTACCATCCCGGACTTCCTGTGCAATGCCGGGGGGGTTATCGTCTCCTACTTCGAGTGGGTGCAGAGCATCTACAAGTACTACTGGGACGTGGACGAGGTCTATACCAGGCTCAATAAGTCTATGGGCGAAGCCTTCCGGACGGTGCTGGCGGAGTCCCAGAAGCGTAAGACCACCATGAGGGAGGCGGCCTTCATCGTGGCGGTCTCCCGCGTGGCCGAGGCGGTACGCTACCGCCATGCCTGCTTCCTGTGCAAGGCCAAGGTCTAGCCTGGGGGGTTAAGATGACCGGGACTACCGGCAAAGCAGCGGCCATCGGTGTTTTTGACTCCGGGGTGGGCGGCCTGACCGTCCTCAAGGAGATAGTCCGCCTGCTCCCGAACGAGGATATCATCTACCTGGGGGATACCGCCCGGGTGCCTTACGGCAGCAAGCCCCGTTCTATCGTGGTCCAGTACGCCCTGGAGGATGCCGGCTACCTGCGGCGGCGGGGGGTGAAGGCTATGGTGGTGGCCTGTAACACGGTGTGCGCCCAGGCCATGGCCGAGCTCAAGGCGGAGCTTGATGTGCCGGTAATCGGCATGATTGAGCCGGCCGCCCGGGCGGCGGTGGCCCTGACCCGGCGGAAGGCCATCGCCGTCATCGGCACCGAGGGCACCGTGAATAGCGGGGTTTACCCCCGCACCATCAAGGGGCTGGACAGCGGCATCGATGTCTTTTCCCAGGCCTGCCCCCTGTTCGTACCGGTGGTGGAGGAGGGCCTCTTCGAGGGGGAGATACCCCGCCAGGTGGTAGCCCTCTACCTGGCCGGTTTAAAGGCAAAGCCGGCTGACGTACTCATCCTGGGGTGCACCCATTACCCCCTGCTCAAGCCGGTCATCGCCGATTATCTGGGGCCGGGCATTACCCCCCTAGACCCGGCGGTGGCGGTGGCCCGGGAGTTGGAGCAGCAGCTGGCCCGGGGCGGACTTAGGCGTGACGGTGGTAAGGGCTCGCGGCGTTTCTATTTTACCAGCGACCCGCGTAAGGCAGAGGTCATCATGCATCATCTGGGGCTGAAGGCGGACAGCCTGGAGGTAGCCGACCTGGCGGGCTAGGCAGGCCGTCAGCGGGATGGTTTAGGCCGGCTCGCCGCCGGCCTTTTTCTTGGGCACCAGGGCATAGACCGGGCAGCGCTCCACGCACTGGGGGCAGCTGTCACCCTCCAGTATCTCCCCGTAGAAACCGAGCCTGGTGCCGTGGCCCCGGTGGGTGAAGGCAATGGTGCCGCCGCCGGGGGTCTGCTGGCTGGTGCGCACGCAGATACCGCAGAGCACGCACCGGCCCGGGTCGTAGTCGAAGGCGGCCGGGGAGGTGTCCAGGGTGACCTCCTCGGTGGCCCAGCGCAGCGGGCGCATCTTTTTGGAGCTTACGTGCAGGCGGCCCATAATCTTCTGGAACTGGCAGTGGCCGCTGCCCGGACAGCCGCGGCACTCATAATGGTGGTCGGCGATGATAAGCTCCACCACTGCCAGGCGGGCCTGCTCCACTGCCGGCGTGTTGGTGCGCACCACCAGGCCGGGGGACACCGGCACCCGGCAGGAGGTGGCCAGTTTGGTGCTGTTACCCAGCTCCACCACGCACAGCCGGCAGGCCCCGGCGGGCTCCAGCTCCGGGTGGTAGCAGAGGTGGGGGATGTAGATGTCGTGCTCCAGGGCCGCCTCCAGGACGGACTTGCCCGCCTCGGTGGTGATGTCGGTACCGTCAATGTTGAGGGTAATCTCGGCCATCACTCGGCTCCTTGCCCCGGGTTAAGCTCGCAGACACCGGCGGGGCACCGTTTTTCGTTGATGTGGGCCTCGTACTCGTCGCGGAAGTAGCGGATGGTGGTCAGCACCGGGTTGGGGGCGGTCTGCCCCAGGCCGCACAGGGAGGTACGGGCCACCGCCTCGCCGATGGAGACCAGCAGGTCAATGTCCTCCGGCTTGCCCCGGCCCCTGGTGATATCGTCCAGGATGCGGTACATCTGCTCCGTCCCCAGCCGGCAGGGGAGGCACTGGCCGCAGGACTCCAGCCGGCTGAAGTGCAGGAAGTAGCGGGCCACGTCCACCATGCAGGTATCCTCGTCCATGACCGCCATGCCCCCTGAGCCCATCATGGCCCCGGCGGCGGTGAGCGAGTCGAAGTCCACCGGTATGTCCAGCTGGCTCTCGGGCAGGCACCCCCCGGAAGGTCCCCCTGCCTGGACCGCCTTGAAGGCCTTGCCGTCGGGGATACCGCCGCCGATGTCGAAGATAATCTCGCGCAGCTTTATCCCCATGGGCACCTCGATGAGGCCGCTGTTGACCACCTTGCCGGTGATGGAGAAGATGGCGGTGCCCTTGCATTTCTCGGTGCCGCGGCTGGCAAACCACTCGGAGCCGTTATTGATGATGAGCGGGATGCTGGCGAAGGTCTTCACGTTATTGAGCAGGGTGGGCTTGTCCCACAGGCCGACCTCG
>JAZDIY010000210.1:0-11195 GCA_043804445.1 Chloroflexota bacterium
CTTCCCAGACCAGGGCCGCCTTATTCTTGCGCCAGGTCTTGACGTGGCGGTCCAGGCAGTTATAGGTCACGTTGAGCTTGCCGTCCAGGAACCACTGTTGCCGGCCTTCCTTGAAGTCTTCAGTGAGCACCTGGCGCCAGGGCTGGAACCAGTCCAGTTGCTTGGCCATCTCGCCCCAGAAGCCCTCGGGGTCGTCAACGGAGCGCCGGTAGATTTTCTGGTACTCCGCCAGGCTCTTGATGTACGCCTGCTGGCTGGCTTCTGGAGAAGGCTGGAAGGTGCTCGGTGATACTGTCATAAAAAACCCTCTTTCTCTTAAACTGGGTTATCTCCCCGTTCCGCTCAAATCACGTTTCAGGGCGGCTAGCCGGCTGCTGGTGCTGCCGTCGATGAGTTTGCCCCCGGCCCGGGCCACCATACCGCCGACCAGGGCCGGCTCCACGCTGGGCTGGAGGACCACCTTCTTGCCCAGTATTTTGCCCAGACGCTCGTTTAGCCTGGCTCGGGTGGCCTCGTCGAGCGGGACGGCGGTAGTCACCTCGGCCCGCTCGATGCCTTGATGGCTGTCCAGCAGCCGCTGGTACTCCCGGTAAATACCGCCAATCATACCCAGGCGGCCCTGCTTGAGCAGGAGATAGAGCAGCTGACGCGCCAGCGGCTTTACCCCGGCCAGCGGCCTGGCGAGCAGTTTTACCTTATCCTCAAGGTGAAGCCTGGGGTCCTCCAGGAAGGCCAGCAGCTCCACGTCATCACCGAGGCGGGCGACCTGTTCCAGGTCCGTCTGCCAGCTGTCGAGAGACCTGGTCTCCAGGGCAATCTGGAAGACCGCTTGAGCGTAGCGCTTGGCGTAGACTTTTCTGGCCATGTTTTAAAGTCCCGAAACGGATTAGCCCTTTTTCAGGGCGGTGCTTTCTGCCAGCACCCGGTCAATAATCTCCCGGTGGGCCTTCTTGTCCAGGGAGCGGGCGATAACCTTCTCGGCGGCCATGATGGTAAGGTCAGCAAACTCTTTACGCAGCTCGGCGATGGCCTCGTCCCGTTCCCGCTGAATCTCGGCCCGAGCCCGGCCCAGCAGTGACTCCGCCTCTTCCCTGGCCTGTTGCTGGGTCTGCTGCCTGACCTCCTCGCCGGCTTTCACCGCTTTGGCCACTATCTCCCGCCCGTCCTTACGGGCCGCCTCAATCTGTTTTTTGGTTGCCTGCTCGGCCCGCTCGGCCTGCTGTCGGATGAGCTCGGTCTGCTCCATGCTTGCCTTAATCTTGCCGGAGCGCTCGTCCAGCAGCCGCATGATCGGCTTGTAGGCCACCAGGTAGAGCAGGCCGAAGAGGACGGCAAAATTGACGATTTGGGCAATCAGCGTTGGCAGGCTTATGCCCAGGCCCTCAAGACCACCCATATTTACCCCCTAAAACTGGTTAGTATTGATACCGCGTACCGTTTTAGGCAAAAAGCACCGCCAGCAGCACTATACCCACGATAAAGGTTGTCCCTAATATGGCGGCGGCGACGATTATACCTATGGACAGTGGTATACCATCCGGTCCCATGTCATACCCCCCTTGTTAACCTAAAGCTTATACAATCAGTGCCAGGATGATGGCGACAATCAGGGCGTAGATACCGATAGCCTCGCAGAAGGCGGTGACCAGAATCATGTTGGTCATGATCGGGCCGCTGGCTTCGGGGTTGCGCCCCAGTGACTGCAGGGCAGAGTAGCCGATCAGGCCGATGCCCAGGGCCGGGCCCCACAGGCCCAGACCCGCCGTCAGGCCTACCGCCAGCATCTTCATTACTTCAGCATCCATACTTTTCCCCTTTCTTATCCTTACTTTTATGATTATCGCCGTTTAGGCGGCGTCATCTTGTCTACTCGGCCCCCTCCCCGTGGGCGACGGCGGCCAGGGTCAGGAACACCAGTGTCAGCCCGGCGAAGATGAGGGCCTGCACGAAGCCCACCAGCAGCTCCAGGCCGTAGAAGGGGATGGCAAAGAGCCACGGGACAAGAAAAGCGGCGATGAGCAGCAGTACCTCGCCCGCCGTCATGTTGCCGAAGAGACGGAAGGTAAAACTGATGATGCGGACGAGTTCGCTTAAGGCCTCCAGCAGCCCCACGAAGACATCAATCGCCCCGATAACGAGGCTGCCGAAACCGGCGCGGAGCTTGCCTCTAGTGAGATGGCCGATACCCTGGAAGAGCTGGCCGAAGTTCAGGAACTTGCCCAGGTAGCGGAGACCTATTGACCTGAGACCGAAGTATTCCACAAAGACAAAGGATATCAGGGCCAGGGCCAGGGGCATGTTGATATCGGTGTTGGCCCCCCGGAGCAGGTGGACGGGCCCTTCCCCGGTAATCGCCACTACGGAGCCGAAGCCGGGGATGAGGCTCAGCCAGGCGTTGAAGGCCACGAAGAGGAAGATGGTGGCCACCACCGGGAAGAAGCGGCGGCCGTTCTCCTCGCCGGCTACCCTCTGGCAGAAATTGTACAGCCAGCCGAGCAGGGCCTCAAAGGCACTCTGCAGGCGGCCGGGTACCAGTTTCAGGCGCCGGGTGACGGCATAGGAGAAACCCACCAGGACGATGATGGTAATCCAGGCCCCGATGAGGCTGTTGGTGATGGGGAAACCGAACAGGTGAAAGACCACCTCGGCGGGGAGTTCGGGATGGGGCTGGGGGACACTCAGCCAACTCAGGCCCAGGTCACCGAACATGCTCCGGCCCAGGGCCCCGCCGGCAAAGCCCAGTACCAGCAGGGTAAGAAAGATAAGGATGATAACAATTAAAATCGGGAATGAGGCACCCAGGCAACCTCGCTTAGGCACTACTCATTCTCCCCGTCTCGTGTTTTTTTGATACTTGGTAGTAGCATCCGGTAGACACCGTAGAAGGCAACCATCAGTCCCGCCACTAAGCCCGCTATCACCAGGACAGGCCGGGTGTTCAGTTTGTTGTCCAGCCAGAGACCGCCCCATACCCCCCCTAAGAGGCAAAGCCCCACGTACCACCCCATCCCAATCAGCCGCAGCGCCGCTCGCCACCGGCCCATGCTGGCTTTACTGTTCATAGAAAAGGCGAGCCCTGTCAATCACGCTAGCTCTACCTTACTTAATACGGCACTTTCCGGTTAAAGGTCGGTCAGCTAGGATTTACGCTTGTCAAAGTCCTCCAGGTCCAGGGTGTTGATGAAATCGTAAAAGGCGGACATCTTCCGCATTTCTTCATCGCTGGGCTGCCGGCCCTGACCCTCGGCATCCCCCTCCCCCTCCGGGACCAGGGGTTTGCCGGTCTCTTTATCCAGCAGGATACCGGCCTTGTCCAGGACGGTCTCCTCGGTGTAGACCGGGACATCCATCCGCACCGCCAGGGCCAGGGCATCGCTGGGGCGGCAGTCAATCTCCACCTGGCCCCCGTCCACATTAAGGATGAGCTTGGCAAAAAAGGTATCATTCTTGAGGTCACTGACCACGATGGAGTCCAGCGTTGCCCCCAGGGTGTCAATCACGGAATGCAGCAGGTCATGGGTCAGCGGGCGGGGGACGTTGACCCCCTGCAGTTTGACCGCAATGGCATCGGCTTCCGCCGGCCCAATCCAGATCGGCAGATAGCGCTCCGCCGATTTCTCTTTCAGAATGACCACGCGCTGGTAGTTCATCAGGCTGACACGAATGCTGTCAATCGTCATCTCAATCATGACCACACCTCCCTCAATCGCTCGGTCAGCACCCTTAATTCTACCCCAGCCAAGGTTCACTGTCAACTGAAGAGCCGGCCCGCCAACCCCGATCAGTGGTTTGGCAAACCGCCCCTTTATGGTATAATGGAAGGCGGTCAAATTTCCACGAACTGAGGAATTAGAAGGGGGTTTAGTTTAATGAGCCGAACTCAGCAGGCCGTCGTCTGGTTTAGCCAGGTGGGTAAAGATGACGTGGCTACGGTGGGGGGCAAGGGGGCTAACCTGGGCGAAATGACCAAGGCCGGAATCCCGGTTCCGCCGGGTTTTATCGTCACTGCCAAGGCCTACTACTATTTCCTGGAAAAGACCGGCATCAAGGATAAAATCGGTAAGGCCCTGGCCAATCTGGACGTTAATGATAGTAAGAAGCTCCAGGCATCGGCGGAAAGGGTTAAACGGATTATTATGGCCGCTGCCATGCCCCCGGAGATAGCTGATGATATTCGGAGGGATTACCGGAAGCTGGGTGGCGGTCTGGTGGCGGTGCGCTCCTCGGCAACGGCGGAAGACCTGCCTGAGGCCTCTTTTGCCGGCCAGCAGCGCACCTTTCTGAACGTGCAGGGTGAGGAGGAGGTACTGGCCGCGGTTCACGGCTGCTGGGCCTCCCTCTTTGAGTCGCGGGCCATCTTTTACCGGGAGCAGCAGGGCTTTGACCACTTTCAGGTGGGTATTGCCGTGCCGGTGCAGAAGATGATCCAGTCCGAGGTCTCCGGGGTCATGTTTACCCTGGAGCCGGTGACCAGTGATACCAGCGTCATCGCCATCGAAGCCGTCTACGGGCTGGGGGAGATGATTGTCTCCGGAGACGTTACCCCGGATACCTACATCGTGGATAAAAAGAGTTTTAAGATTAAGAGCCGGGAGATTGCCAAGCAGGAGTGGAAGCTGGTCCGGGACACCAAAATAAAGGGTAAGGGTGATGACGCCAACATCAAGATAGTGCTCACCCCCGAGGAGCAGGCCGAGCAGAAGCTGGGGGATAAAGACATCATCGCCCTGGCCAAGGTTGGCAAGCGTCTGGAAGACTGGTACGGTCACCCCCAGGACGTGGAGTGGGCTAAAGAGAACAACGAGATGTACATCGTGCAGACCCGGCCGGTAACCACGATAAAGGAGATGGTGGCCCCCGGGACGGGGCCCCAGATTACCGCTCCGGTGCTCCTCTCCGGGGCCCCGGCCAGCCCTGGCATCGCCTGGGGGCCGGTCAAGATTACCGCCGACGCCACCCAGATTGACAAGGTGGAGGATGGTGATGTGCTGGTGGCCGAGATGACCACCCCGGACTTTGTGCCCGCCATGAAGCGGGCTTCGGCCATTGTCACCGACCGGGGCGGGCGGACGGCCCATGCCGCCATCGTCAGCCGGGAGCTGGGTATCCCCTGCGTGGTGGGGGCCGGCAACGCCACCGCCACCCTCAAGGACGGCCAGGTCATCACCGTGGACGGCACCGAGGGCAACGTTTATGAAGGCAAGGTAGAGGTCAAGGTGCAGGCGGCGGTGGCCCGGGAGCACATCAAGACCAAGACCCGGGTCTACGTCAACCTGGCCCAGCCGGAGTTGGCGGAGCGGGTGGCGGGGCGTGATGTTGACGGGGTGGGCCTGCTGCGGGCGGAGTTCATCGTCGCCCAGATTGGCGAGCACCCCCGCTATATGCTCAGCCAGGGCCGGGGGGGTGAGTTTGTGGACAAGCTGGCCAAAGGGCTGACCGCCTTTGCCAAGGCCTTCAGCCCGCGCCCGGTGGTCTACCGCACCAGCGATTTCAAGACCAACGAGTACCGGGACCTCAAGGGAGGGCAGGAGTACGAGGAGGTGGAGGAGAACCCGATGCTGGGCTACCGTGGCTGCTCCCGCTACATCCGGGAAAAAGACCTGTTCCAGCTGGAGGTAGAGGCCGTCAAGCGGGTGCGGCAGAAGTACCCCAACCTGTGGGTGATGCTCCCCTTTGTCCGCACCGTTAAAGAGCTGGCGCGCACCAAGGAGCTCATCGAATCGCTGGGGCTGAAGCGCTCGGCGGACTTCAAGCTGTGGATGATGGTCGAGGTGCCGTCCAACATCTTCCTCATCGACAAGTTTATCGATGCCGGCATCGACGGTATCTCCATCGGCTCCAATGACCTCACCCAGCTGGTGCTGGGCATTGACCGGGATAGCCCCAAGCTGGCCGAAGAGTTCGACGAGCGGGACGAGGCGGTGATGATTGCCCTGGAGAAGGCGGTCAGGGCGGCCAAGAAAAAGGGGATTACCTCATCTATCTGCGGCCAGGCGCCGTCGGTCTATCCGGAGCTTACCGAAAAGCTGGTGGAGTGGGGGATTACCTCGGTCTCGGTGAGCCCGGACATGATTGGCGTCACCCGGGAGATTATTGCCAAGGCGGAGAAGAGATTAGGCCGTAGTGATTAGCCGGCTTAATATTCGGCAGACAACTGAGGACAGGGAAGAGGGGCTTTCGCCGCATGCCGCCCGGAGCCGGCTATCGCGGGGCCGGGCCAGGGTGGAGGAGCCGTGTCCCATCCGTACCGCCTTTCAGCGTGACCGGGACCGCATCATCCACGCCAAGGCCTTCCGCCGCTTGAAGCACAAGACGCAGGTCTTTATCGCCCCGCAGGGTGACCACTACGTGACCCGGCTGACCCATACCCTGGAGGTGTCCCAGGTTGCCCGGACCATCGCCCGGGCCCTGAACCTCAACGAGGACCTGACCGAGGCCATCGCCCTGGGCCATGACCTGGGCCATACCCCTTTCGGGCACGTGGGCGAGGACGTTTTGAACGAGCTGTACCACCGGGGTTTCCGCCACAACGAGCAGAGCCGGCGGGTGGTGGACATTATGGAGAAGGACGGGCGGGGGCTTAACCTCACCTGGGAGGTGAGGGACGGCATCCTGAACCACTCCAAACCCCGGGGTAATATCTTCGGTGCGGGCGGCGGGAAGGCCAGTACCCTGGAGGGTGAGGTGGTCAAGATTGCCGATAGCGTGGCCTATATCAACCACGACATCGGGGACGCTATCCGGGCGGGTATCATCGGCGAGGACGATTTGCCCCCGGCTGCCGTCAGGGTGCTGGGCGGCGGCCATTCACCGCGTATCAATACCATGGTCAGTGATATCATCGAGCGGTCCTGGGCCGCCAGCGGCCGCATCGCCGGTACCCCCGCCATCGGTATGAGCCCCGCCGTCAGGGAAGCCACCAATGTCCTGCGTGACTTTCTCTTTGAACGGGTATATAATGTGCACTCGGCCCAGGCAGAATCGGAAAGAGCCCGGGAGGTGGTGCGCCGGCTCTACCGGCACTTCCAGGAGCACCCGGACCGGCTACCGGCCGAGTACCGGCTTTACGGCGATGAGCCGGAGCAGCCGATAGTGGACTACATCGCCGGCATGACCGACCAGTTTGCCCTGAGGCTCGCCGAAGAGTTGATAACGGTTTAAACGATGGGTGCCATTGACGAGGTCAAGCAGCGGACCGATATCGTAGAGGTCATCGGCCAGTACACCAACCTGACCAAGGCGGGGAGGCTGTTCAAGGGGCTGTGCCCCTTCCACAGCGAGAAGCACCCCTCCTTTTTCGTCTATCCCGACCAGCAGAGCTGGCACTGCTTCGGGGCCTGCGGCACCGGGGGCGATGTCTTCGCCTTCGTCATGAAGAAGGAGAACCTTGATTTCGGCGAGGCCCTGCGCCGGCTGGCCGAGCGGGCCGGGGTGGCCCTCCCCTCCCGGGCGGAGGCCCCGGGCCGGGCCGAGGCCAGAGACCGGCTGTACCAGGCCGGTGAGGCAGCGGCCCAGTACTACCACCGTCTGCTGCTGGATAACCCGGCGGCGGAAAAGGCCAGAAACTACCTGGCCGGGCGGGGTTTCTCCCTGGAGACCATGACCGCTTTCCGGCTGGGCTTGAGCCCGGGGGGCTGGGAGACCCTCAAACAGCATCTCACTGAGAGGGGCTTTACCGGGGAGGAGCTGCTGGCCGCCGGTCTGGTGGTGGCCGGAGAGAACGGCCAGACCCACGACCGCTTCCGCCAGCGGCTGATGTTCCCCATCACTGACCTCAAAGGGCGGGTCATCGGCTTCGGGGGCCGGGTGCTGGATGACGCTCAGCCCAAGTACCTCAACTCGCCGCAGACGCCCCTCTTCGATAAGGGCGGCGTGATTTATGCTATCGACAAGGCCCAGACGGCCATCCGCCAGCAGGATACGGTAGTCATCGTCGAGGGCTACATGGACGCCATCACCGCCCACCAGAACGGCTTTACCAACACCGTGGCGGCCATGGGCACTGCCATCACCGAGCGCCAGGTCAGCCTGCTGAAGAAGCTGACCCGGCATATCATCCTGGCCCTGGACGCCGATGAGGCGGGGGAGGAGGCCATGCTGCGGGGGGTGGGCCACGAGAACGAGCTAGGTGCCGAGGTGCGGGTGGCGTTGCTGCCCGGCGGCAAAGACCCCGACGAGGTTATCCGGGGGGAGGCCGGCGCCTGGCCCGCCTTTCTAGAGAAGGCGGTGCCGGTGGTGGACTATACCTTTGACATGGTGACCGCCCCGCTGGACCTGACCACCGCCCGGGACAAGCAGCTGGCCGTGGAGAGGCTGCTGCCGGTGGTGGCGGCGATAAAGGAAAGTGTGCGGCAGGCCCACTACCTGCAAAAGCTGGCCCGCCTGGTGGGCACCCGTGAGGCCAGGCTGGAGGCGGCCCTGAGGGACTTGAGCCAGCGCCAGGTCAGGGCGGCCCGGCCGGTAGCCCGCTCCGTGCAGACCATCTTTGCCAGCCCGCTTGAGGATTACTGTCTGGCCCTGCTGCTGCAGCACCCCGAGCTGAAAAAAATGGCCGGGGGGCTTGAGCCGGGGTATTTCGAGGGCAGCGAGAACCGGGAAATCTTTACCGCCTGGCAGCAGGCGGCTGACCTGGCGTCCCTCCGGGAGCGGCTGGACGGGGCCATCCACCCCCGCCTGGAGGCCCTGATAAGCCGGAGTCTGCCGCCGAACCAGGTAGAGTCAAAATACGCCGACTGTGTCCTCAGCCTGCGCCAGCGGTGGCTGCGGAACCTGGAGGCCAAAAGGGGCGAGCGGCTGGCCCAGGAGGCACAGACCGGTGGCGCGGAGGCGGCCCTGGCCCAGCTTCAGGAGCAGGGCAATGACATCGCCATTCAGCTAAAAGCAGTTTTTGACGAGAAAAGCCAGCGGAGGTAAGGCATGAACCTGGAAAATAGCAATACCCCGGAGTGGTTTCCGGCTAGCGAGAAGAGCGATGAGGAAGCCCCGGCGGAGGATGAGATAACCGAGGATGAACCGGCGGTTGACCTGGAAGTAGAGGTGCCCCTGGAGGCCCTGGAGCCGGTCGAGGAGCAGGAGGTAGGCGATGACCCGGTACGGATGTACCTTCACGAAATCGGCCGGGTGCAGCTGCTCACCGCGGATGATGAGAAGGTCCTGGCCCGCAAGATGGAGGAGGGGAGACGTATCCGGGAGATTGAGCAGGCCGTTCTCCGGGAAACAGGCCGCCCCCCGTCGGCCACCGATATCATCATTACCATGCTCCGGGACCTGCATCACGCTCTGGACATGGTTGACCATCTTCAGGAGCAACTGGGGCTGCCCCCGGCCAGCAGCTTTGTCCAGCTTATCACCGATAACCGGCTGCACAGCAGTATTGACAGCGAGATACCCGAGTCACTGGTACAGGGGCTGGCCCAGCGGGCGAACCAGTCGATACCCGAGGTGGAGCGGCGGCTCATTAACCTCTCACTGAACAGCGGCCTGCTGCCCGGAGAGGTGCTGAACATCATCGGGGAAAAGGTTACCCCGCAGCAGTTGGTGGGGCTGATGGCCGATAGCCGTTTCGTGGCGGCGGTTGAGGCCCGCGCCGGGCAGTTCCACGCCTATCTGGAGCAGATTAAGCGGGAGGCCGATAAAGCCCAGCAGCATCTTATCGAGGCTAACCTGCGGCTGGTGGTCAGCGTGGCCAAGAAGCACATCGGGCGGGGTATGTCCCTGTCCGACCTGATTCAGGAGGGCAACATCGGCCTTATCCGGGCGGTGGAGAAGTTTGACTACCACCGGGGTTACAAGTTCAGCACCTACGCCACCTGGTGGATCCGCCAGGCGATTACCCGGGCCATCGCCGACCAGTCCCGTACCATCCGCATCCCGGTGCATATGGTAGAGACCATCAACAAGCTGCTGCGGGTGACCCGCCGGCTGGCCCAGGAGTACGGGCGGGAGCCCACCGCCAAGGAGATCGGTGTCGAAATGGAGCTGCCCCCGGAGAAGGTGCGTGAAATCGTCAAGGTATCGCAGCTGCCGGTGTCGCTGGAGTCGCCCATGGGCGAGGACGAGGACAGCCACCTGGGGGACTTTATCGAGGACCAGAACGCCCTGCCCCCGGTGGACGCCGCCTCCAAGCAGCTGCTCAAGGAGCAGATTGACGGGGTGCTGGGCACCCTGAGCCCCCGCGAGCAGCGGGTGCTGCTGCTCCGCTTTGGTCTGGAGGACGGCCGGAGCCGTACCCTGGAGGAGGTGGGGCGGGAGTTCAACGTTACCCGGGAGCGCATCCGCCAGATTGAAGCCAAGGCACTCCGCAAACTGCGTCACCCCAGCCGGAGCCGGAAGCTCAAGGATTATCTGGAATAGCCTGACATCACCCCCTTAGCTCCCTCTCTGTAAACAGCGATGGGGAACCTACCTCTCTTCTTGCTCCCCTCTCCGTTGACGGAGAGGGGAAGGGGTGAGGTCGAAGTGTTTTGACTTTTCCATTTTGACTTCTTATAATCATACGTACATACATACATACATACGTAGCTACGGTTGGGAGAGATACTATGACTAAAAAAATGACAGTGGTTTTCCATGATGTGGAACTCTATACCGACCTCAAAATTGAGGCAGTCAAGCGCAACAGACCGGCCAGTGATATTATTGCCGAAGCTGTGCGTGAGTGGCTGGAGGTGAAAGAAGACGAAGAATTGATTCCTATCATTGAAGCCAGGCTTGCTGAGTGTGAGGAAAAGGGTACTTGTTCGTGGGATGAAGTTGCCTCAGTGGTAAAAGAGACTATTACCCGGCGTGAAAAGTCGATGGCGGTTGCCGATAAAAAGAATGTACGAGGTTAAATTCAGCCCATCGGTTAGACATGACCTGGCGAAACTGGCACTCAGAATTAGCGAAAGCGATTTCCAGAACATAGAAATAGCTGTCTTACAATTGAAGGAGATGCCACGCCCGCCGGGTGTTAGGAAGATTAGGGGCAGGGAAAACTCGTATCGTGTAAGAGTGGGTAAATACCGTATAGTTTACGAAATACAGGATAAAATTCAGACGGTTACTATCATTGAAGTGATACGGCGAACTGACACCACCTACAACTTCTAGGCAGGTACAAGACAAAGCAAACGATTAAAGGGGATGGGTGTGATGGTCGCTTACATTAAGTCAGTTCAGAATTACATTCAGGCTCTGGAAAAAGAGCTTGCCGC
>JAZDIY010000211.1:0-3283 GCA_043804445.1 Chloroflexota bacterium
ACGTTTTTGGGGCCCACTATCTTGGCCACCTTGTTCAGCAGGGCATCCTTTACCACAGTCACTTCGTGTTACCTCCCTTCGCGGTCTGATGAGGAAAGAATTTAGCCGGCGGCCTGGTCTGGGGCAGGTTCCCGGGGTTAACCTCTCGCCGCGGTAAAAACCTACTTAGTATAAATATTACCGGCCGTTCCTGTCAATCATGGTAACGGGGGCAGGTGTTGGACAGCGAGTGCTTCATGACGGTGGCGTTTTATGTTATACTGAAACAGCCGGAAGCAACCGGTAAAGTAGTGGAGGAGGTACCCCGATGCTGGTACAGGATGTTATGACCCGGGATGTAATCACGGTCTCGAGTACCACCCCCGTAGCCGAGGCCCAGCGCATCATGAAGGAGAATAATTTCCGCCGGCTGCCGGTGGTTGACGGTGGAAAGCTGGTGGGCCTGGTGACCGAGCCCCGGCTGGAGCAGATTAAGCCGCGGACCAGCACCCCCCTTCTCTGGCAGCTCACCTATCTCATCAGTCACACCAGCGTGGGCGATGTCATGCGGAAGAAGATTGTGACCGTCAAGCCTACCGATACCGTGGAGCAGGCCATCGGCAAGGCCCAGGCGGCCAAGGTGGGTACCGTTATCGTGGTGGACAAGACTAAGGTGGTGGGCATCTGTACCACCAATGACTTCTTCTACAAGATTGTCAACCCCACGCTGGGTATCGGTGAAGGGGGCATCCGTATTCTGGTGCCCGGTGATGACATCGGCCAGGCGGCCCGCAAAATAGTGGACTGTGTGAACAAGCTGGGTATCAAAATCAAGGTGCTCTGGGGTATCACCGCAACCTCCGGCGAGCACCATGACATTATTCTCCATCTGGATACCGAGGAAGCCGATAAGGTTGTTCCGGCGCTGGAGAAGGTCGGTTGTACCGTCAGCCTGGTGGCCCGCTAAAAGTAGCCGGTTAGACCAGGTTCCAGTCCCGGTAGCCCTGTTGCATCAGGGCCAGATAGGCCGGGCCCGGCGGAGCGGCCTGGTCCCGGGCAGCCTTGAGGTAAGTCACCGCCTCAACGGGCTCGCTGTCTTCGTTAAACACGGTTACCTTTTGCCGCTGGTAGCCGGCCTGGTATTTGTCCAGCCGTCTCAGGTCCGCCTCGGTAACCTCGTAGATAGCCCCCAGCACCTTGTCCCCCCGGGATGATTGGATGCTGGCCACGCCGCCCCGCCACTGCCGTGACCACCCCGCGAAGAACAGCTTGTGGTTGGGCAGGGTGGCGATGAACTTTGGCTGGCTTTCCGGGCAGCGTGCCTTCATCTCCTTTTTGCTGAGATCGGTGCCGTAGGCGAAGTAGTACATGGCTCCTTAAAGACCCCGGGGTGTACCTCCCTGACCGGGAGGGTAAGCCTGGCTACCGTCAGCAGCCCGGTTCCCCGGGATGGCCGCAGCAGCTCTGCCGCCGCCGCAGTTTGATAAAGGTGTTGCGCAGCACCAGCCACAGCTTCCGCCGTAGCGGCAGCGGGGCCGCCAAGTTGGTCAGGAAGGGGCTTGGCATCTCCGGTCCACACCTCCTAGAGGATAGTCTAAGGCCTGGCGGGCCACAAAGCAATACGGGAAGTTATCTCCCGAGCTCTGGTGGATATACCATTGGCGGGTAATCTATCTTAACTGCGTTCTTGGCCCTCATCTCGGCTATCTGATAGTATTCCCCCTTGGCTGCCCGGGCTGCATCCTCGGCTAGCTGTCGGGGCCAGTGACCCAGCTCATAGCCGTACCAGGGCTCCTTTAATTGCAGCGGGGGCAGGCCTTCCTTCTGCCAGATGCGTAGCGCCTCCTCCATAAATTCCTGCCTGGGCAAAGACACCGGGGGAAACGGCCACTTGAGGGTGGCATTGATCAGCAGGCGGGAACCCACCGGCAACTCCACGCGCGGGTCGAATTGCCGGTGCCGCACTTTTTCCATTTCAGCTTCGGGCATAAAAGAGGAGGGTTTCATGTCCCCAGTCCGAAATTTGACCGTACGGCAGTCCCGGTGAGGCTGCACCCTGTGGCAAAGCGCCCACAACAGCTTATTAGCATCCCGGATATCGACATCATCATCGACGGCGATAACGTACTTAGCCTTACTTTTCCGGAACTGACTGTTCTCAAACGGGAAATCGAACGCTTCCAAGGCGCGCCACACCTCTTCCTGGGCGGTATGAAGTTTCATCTTGATTACGGTTACCAGGCCGCTGCCAAGAGCTATTGACGGCAGGTTAGCTACCTCCAGCACATTAGGGGCGTTATGGTCATGCTTGAGTTGATGCAAAAGAAGACCCGGAATGTGGCCGGCGGGACCCACCCAGATCGGGTCTTTGCGGTGGGTAATACACTTCACGGTAAGATACGGCTGCATGTCCCCCGAACTGGCGTGCTCGCCGGCCCCGGCTTCTCCATGGGGGCCTTCCAGTACCAGTTCCTCGGTAGTCAGTTCTCCCTCAAAGACAATATCGGCGTGGGCCGGTACCTCCAGATCTACCGTCTTGCATTTGACCAGTTCCACAGGCTCACCGGCGAGAGCCCCGGCAACAGCGAATTCATCCAGGTCATAGGGGAGGCCCGAGGTAGCCACGTTGGTTAAATTCGGTGGACCGCCCACGAAAACAGCGGCCTGAAGCGGGATTCCCTTCGCCCGGCACTTCTGCCAGTGAGCGGTAATATCCCGGCTGTCCCCCGCCATATGTATGCCAAACCGGTCTTGTGCGTACACGTGACAACGGTAGACACCCACGTTGCGGGCACCGGTGTCAGGGTCTTTAGTAACCCAGCAGGATGCCGACATTATTGGACCGGCGTCCCAGCCCGGGTGGGTAATCGGTATCGGGAATTCGTCCAGGCCACCCTTTTCCAGCAGCCGGTCTCCCCTATATACCACATCCTGCACCGGACCATGCTTCACCAACCTGGGGGCAATAGGGGCCATAACCGCCCGGGAGACTTTCTCATTAGTTTCTTCTGGCCGGCACTGCAACGTAATAGCAGCCGACATACGCAGGGCGCCATAGGCCACGGGGATATCATACTTTCTTCCCCGGGAATCAAATACGTTGGTGAAGAGGAATGCCTTGTGTTGCTTATCCGGCAGGCCTCTCTCCTGGAGCCAAGATAGTGGGGCGAGTTGGGTATCCTTGTTTATGGGACTGTTTATGGTGACTAATTTACCTGCTTTGTCCAGTGCCTCCAGAAACTCGCGCAAACTCTTATAATATGCCATGTTAGACCACTCCTTACAGTTTCTTCTTGTGGTTTTC
>JAZDIY010000212.1:0-2929 GCA_043804445.1 Chloroflexota bacterium
GGCTACCGTCCCTCTTTTATGAAATTCCCCTTCCCCTTAGCAAGGGGAAGGGGACAAAGGGGATAGGGTTCTCCCCTGAATCCATGTCAGCCGGGTCTTGAAATGAGGCCCTCCGGGTGGTAATATTACCAGAAGTAAGCATGAAGATAGTACGTTTTCAGGCGGGCCGCAAGACCGGGTACGGGGTATGGGACGGCAAGGAGATAAAGGGCCTGGCGGGTACCCCCTACGGCAAAATAGCCTACACCGACCGCAAGTACAAGCTGGACGATGTCCGTCTGCTGGCCCCCTGCCTCCCCTCCAAGATAGTGGCCGCCGGCCTTAACTACCGCAGCCACATCGAGGAAGTGGGGGCCCGCTTTACCCCTGCCAACCCCATACTGGTCTTCAAGCCCCCCACCGCCGTCATCGGCCCGGAGGACAACATCATCTACCCCGATACCTCCGACCACCTGGACTACGAGGGCGAGCTGGCGCTGGTGATGAAGAGCCGGGCCCACCGGGTGCCGGCGGAGGCGGTAAAGGACTACATACTGGGCTACACCTGTCTTAATGACGTTACCTGCCGTGACCACCAGCGCCAGGACCGGCAGTGGACGCGGAGCAAGGCCTTTGATACCTTCTGCCCCATCGGCCCCTGCATCGAGACCGAGATTGACCCCGCCCATGCCCAGATGGAGACCCGCCGCAACGGGGAGCTGAAGCAGCAGGCCAGCACCAGCGACCTGCTTTTCCCGGTGCCGGAGCTGGTGAGCTTTATCTCCTTTGTGATGACGCTGCTGCCGGGCGATGTTATCGCCACCGGCACGCCGGAGGGCATCTCCGAGCTGAAGGTGGGGGATACTATCGAGGTGACCATCGAGGGCATCGGCACGCTGCGGAATTATGTGGCCAGGCAGCCGAAGTAGGCTTTAATCTGGTTTGCCTGGTGGGGTTATGGTGACCTCACCCCCTTGTATCCCCCTCTCCTTCACTCTAAGGAGAGGGGGAATTTGTTTTAGAGAGGCGGAAGCCTCTCTCAGGCTTCCTCTGGCAGAGGAAGAGAAACTGTTTTTTGGTAGGCTGCCGCCCCCTCTTTTATAATCGTCCCCTTCCCCTAACTTTAGGGGAAGGGGACAAAGGGGATAGGGTCACCTACCCAAAGACCCTCAGCCTCGCCTTATCCCCTTTTGGCGGTCAGTATGCTATAATCTGGACGTATTATCATGGCAGGAAGTTGATTTTGAGCGGGATAGTATCCGTCAGACGGAAACTCATCGAGCTGATAACGCAGGCGGCTACCGAGGCCCAGCAACAGGGCAAGCTGCCGGCGGTCACCCTGCCCGAGGTGACCCTGGAACACCCGCAGAACCCGGACCACGGCGACTTCGCCTCCAGCCTGCCCCTGAAGCTGGCCCGGGCCACCCGGGTCAACCCGCTCGGCATCGCCGGTGAGCTGGCCAAGCTGATGGCACCGTACCCGGCCATCGCCCGTGTGGAAGCCGCCCCCCCCGGCTTCATCAACTTCACCCTCTCCGCCGGTTGGCTGAGCCAGCAGGTGGACGCCATCCTGGCCGCCGACGATAGCTACGGTAATATTGACCTCGGCGGGGGCCGCCGGGTGCAGCTGGAGTTCGTCAGCGTCAACCCCACCGGGCCGCTCCACGTGGGACACGGGCGGGGGGCCATCCTGGGCAGCACCCTGGCCAACGTGCTGGCCGCCGCCGGCTACCGGGCCGAAACGGAATATTACATCAACGATGCCGGCACCCAGATAGAGGTCTTCGGGCGCTCCCTCTACGCCCGCTACCGGCAGGCCCTGGGCCAGAGCGACGAAGTGCCGGCGGACGGCTACCTGGGCAACTATATGCTGGACCTCGCCCGGGAACTCATCGGCGAGCAGGGGGACCGCTTCCTCAAAATGCCCGAGGCGGAGGCGGCGGTGTCACTGGGAGAGCTCGGCATGGAGAAGCTCATCGGCCAGATACGCCAGGATCTGGAGCAGCTGGGGGTGACCTTTGATGTCTGGTTCAGCGAGCGCAGCCTCTACGCTAACGGGCAGTTCCAGACGGTGATGTGCCGGCTGCGCCGGGAAGGCTACATCGCGGAAAAAGAGGGGGCCACCTGGTTCGTCTCCACGGCGCTGGGGGAGGACAAGGACAACGTGGTGGTGCGCGGCGACGGCTCGCCCACCTACTTCGCCGCCGACATCGCCTACCACTACAACAAGTTCCTGGAGCGTAAGTTTGACAAGGTGATTGACATCTGGGGGGCCGACCATCAGGGGCATGTCTCCCGCATGAAAGCGGTGATGGGGGCCCTGGGGGTCGCCCCGGAACGGCTGGAGGTCATCATCGCCCAGATGGTCACCCTGTGCCGGGGTGACGAGATCGTGCGCATCTCCAAGCGCAGCGGTGACCTGATTACCTTAAGCGAGGTGGTGGCCGAGGTGGGGGCAGATGCCTGCCGCTTCTTCTTCCTGGCCCGCACCGCGGACAGCCAGATGGACTTTGACCTGGAGCTGGCCAAGAAACAGTCGGTGGACACCCCCGTCTACTACGTGCAGTACGCCCACGCCCGCATCGCCAGCATCCTCCGCCTGGCCGGGGAGAAGGGCCTGGGCTACGCCAGCGGCGATGTCTCCCTGCTGACCACCGAGCCGGAGCTGACCCTCATCCGTAAGATGGTGCTCCTCCCCGAGATAGTGGAGGTGGTGGCCGATACCCTGGCCCCCCACCACCTGACCTACTACGCCCAGGACCTGGCCACGGCTTTCCACAGCTTTTACAAGCAGTGCCGGGTGGTCTCCAAGAACGAGGCCCTGAGCGGGGCCCGCCTCAAGCTGGTGGCCGCCGCCAAGCTGGTGCTGGCCCGCACCCTGCACCTGATGGGGATGACCGCCCCGGAGACGATGTAGCTTTATTTTAGGGGTGACCCTATCCCCTTTATC
>JAZDIY010000213.1:0-2611 GCA_043804445.1 Chloroflexota bacterium
ACGTCTATGTCGTGCTCACGGCCCGCAGTCTCAATCCCAGCCTCTTCATCGTGGCCCGGGGGGAGGAACCGGGTTCGGAGAAGAAGCTGCGCCGGGCCGGGGCCGACAAGGTGGAATCTCCCCATCAGATGGGCGGGCAAAAAATGGCCCAGGCCATCATGCGCCCCACGGTGGTGACCTTTATGGAACTGGCCATGAAGGAGGGGGTGGATTGGACCATGGAGGAAATCGCCGTAGGCCCCGCCTCTCCTCTCCAGGGGGTGCTGCTGGCGGACTCGGGGATTCGCCAGAACCTGAACCTCATCCTGGTGGCCATCAAGCGGGCTAACGGCGAGATGCTCTTCAACCCCAGCCACGAGACCCCGATTCTGGACGGAGACACCCTCATCGCCCTGGGGCTGCGGAAAAATCTGGACGCATTGGAGAAGATGATGCGGTGAGGCAAAATAGCTATCAGCGATCAGTTTTCAGCTATCAGCAAGGGCACAGGATGAGACGTAACCTGTAGGGCGGGCACTGCCCGCCGATACCTCAGATTAAGTGGCGCCTAAGACGCAGCCGGCGAAAAATTTTCTCACCGTCAAGCATGGGCCTCTGGCTCACCCAAAAATATAAAAAGCTGGTATTGGCTGGTGGCACAGCCTTTCCAGGCTGTGCAAGACTAACCTGCTACTTTGGCACAGGCTGGAAAGCCTGTGCCACCGATTTAAAGAACTTTTCAGGACAGTCACTTGATAACGAGAATGAAACAGGAGGGCGTCATGGCGCACGCAAAAATCGGCCGGGGCATACAAATAACCTTCCTGGGCCACTCGGCCTTCAAATTGACCGGCGCCGGGGTGGACGTCCTCATCGACCCCTGGCTCACGAACCCCCTGCTCAACACGCCGGTAGACCAGGTGGGGCCGGTGGACCTTATCCTGGTGACCCACGGACACGGCGACCACGTGGGCGAAACCGTGGCCGTGGCCCGGCAAACCGGTGCCCCGGTGGTGGCCATCCACGAGCTCAGCGTCATCCTGGCCCGGCAGGGCGCCCCTGAAGTGATCGGTATGAACAAGGGCGGGACCCTGGAGGTGGCCGGGTGCAAGGTCACCATGACCCAGGCGGTGCACTCCTCGGCGGTGGATGAGGGCGGCGAGCTCATCGCGGCTGGCGCCCCGGCCGGCTTCGTGGTGGAGTTTCCCAACGGCTTCGTGGCCTACCACGCCGGCGACACCGCCGCATTCCGGGACATGGAACTCATCCGGGAGCTCTACCATCCGGAACTGGCCATGCTCCCCATCGGCAGCCATTACGTCATGAGCCCGGCCGAGGCGGCCCTGGCCTGCCGAATGCTCAAGCCCCGCTGGGTCATCCCCATGCACTACGGCACATTCCCGGTGCTCACCGGCACGCCCGAGGAGTTGATTGAACGCCTGAAAGGAGAGCCGGAGATCACGGTGATTGCCTTGAAACCGGGCGAGACGGTGGAGTAGGGTCAGTGAGAAGTGAGTGAGCAGTGAGCAGTCATGTCTGGCCCTATGACCTTATCGTAAATTATGAAAAGTCTGGTAAGGTGGGCGTCCTTGCCCGCCAGCGGGGCGCGCTGCGCAGCCGACAAACAACTTCCATAAGCTAATGGTGCGTAAAACGCACCCTACGGAAGACTTTTCGAAACAGTCATTCACGGGCCGTTGGCCCGCCTGTAAAACATGAAAAGCTGTATTGGCTGGTGGCACAGCCTTTCCAGGCTGTGCACGACTAACCTGCTTCCTTGGCACAGGCTGGAAAGCCTGTGCCACCAATTTAAAGAACTTTTCGAAGCAAAAGAGTAAGCAGGGATCTGAACTGCTTACTGCTCACTGCTCACTTAAAGGATTTTGCATGCGCCGTAAGAAGGCCTGGCAGGTATACCCGGAGCAGCCGGAGTTGGTGGCCGCGGTTATGGCCCGCCATAACCTCCCCCGGCTGGTGGCCCGGATTCTGTTGAACCGGGGGCTGGCCGCCGAGGGTGACATCCTGGCCTTTCTGGACCCATCCCTGGAGCGCCTCAATCCCCCCTTCGAGCTGCCGGACCTGGAAATCGCCGCCGCCCGCCTGGGCCGGGCGGTGCGCCAGGGGGAGCCGGTGGCCGTCTATGGCGACTACGACGCCGACGGCATTACCGCCACCGCGGTGCTGCACCAGTTCCTGCGGGAGCTGGGCCTCAATTGCATCCCCTACATCCCCGACCGGCTGACCCAGGGTTACGGCCTCAAGATCGAGGCTCTTAAAGAGCTGGCGCCTAAGACCCGGCTCGTGGTCACGGTGGACTGCGGCATCAGTGATGCGGCCGAGGTTGCCTGGGCAAAGGCTGCGGGCCTGGAGGTGATCATCACCGACCACCACGAGATTCCCCCGGAGCTGCCCGACGCCCTGGCCGTGGTCAACCCCAAGCGGGTCGGCCACGCCTACCCCTTCGGTGAGCTAGCCGGGGTGGGAGTGGCCCTGCTCCTGGCCCTGGGGGTGCGGGCGGATCTCAGGGCCGAAGGCTGGTTCAAGCAGCGCCCGGAGCCCAACCTCAGGTCGTACCTGGACCTGGTGGCCCTGGGCACCGCCGCCGACGTGGTGCCGCTGGTGGGGGAAAACC
>JAZDIY010000214.1:0-2573 GCA_043804445.1 Chloroflexota bacterium
TATCCGGCCCTGCTTGAATCCATCAAGATGGCTCGTGGTAGATGGGTTCCTCCACATTCCCCCTGACTTTTCGGAAAAAGGTTGCTAAGAGCCCGCTACCCTTATCTGTTGACACTCCAACCAGCTACTGTTAATATCGTCATGCCATGAACTTTACCGATAAGCTGCTGGAGGCTTCCCGCCGCAACCACAGCCTGGTCTGCGTGGGGCTGGACCCGGACCCGGCCCAGATGCCGCGGGGGGTGGGCGTTTTCCACTTCAACCAGGCCATCATCGACGCCACCGCTGATATGGTCTGCACCTACAAGCTCAACTTCGCCGTCTACGAGGCCCTGGGCAGCCGGGGGCGGAACATCCTCAAGCTCACTGCCGGGCACGTGCCCGTCGGCATCCCGGTCATCGGGGACGCCAAGCGGGGGGACATCGGCAACACCGCCAAAGCCTACGCCCGGGCCATCTTTGATAACCTGGGCTTTGACGCCACCACGGTCAGCCCCTACCTGGGCCTGGACTCGCTACAGCCCTTTATCGAGTACCGGGACAAGGGGATATTCGTCCTGTGCCGGACCTCCAATGCCGGGGCCCTGGACTTTCAGTCCCTCCGCTGTGAGGGCGAGTCCGGCCCCCGCCAGCTCTTCGAGGTGGTGGCGGCCAAGGCCGCCGGGTGGAACACCCACGGCAACATCGGCCTGGTGGTGGGGGCCACCTACCCGGACGAGCTCAAGCTCATCCGGGAGGGCCACCCGGACATGCTGCTGCTGATACCGGGGGTGGGCGCCCAGGGGGGTGACCTGGAGCTGACCGTCCGCTACGGGACGGACGCCCGGGGGGAGAAGGCCATCATCAACTCGTCGCGGCAGATTATCTATGCCTCGAAGGGCAGGGACTATGCCCGGGCGGCCCGGCTGGCCGCCCAGACGCTGAGAGACCAGATTAACTACTACCGCCTGACCCCTCCCAAGATGTAGCCCGCCGGCCCCTTATTCCCCGGAGAATGACTTACCGCTACCGGCCTTAAAGCCCCGTGTAGTGGGCAGGTATTATAGTGATGGAGATAAAGCTGGGTGACGTGGTCTGCCTCAAGAAGAAGCACCCCTGCGGCGGCGACCAGTGGCGGGTGGTGCGGCTGGGGGCGGATATCGGGCTGGTCTGCCTCCGCTGCCAGCACCGGGTGCTGCTGGCCCGCCCCGTCCTGGAGCGCCGGCTGACCGCCGTGCTGCCGGGAGAGCCGTGATGGACCGCCGGGTGATGCACGTTGACCTGGATGCCTTCTTCGTCTCGGTGGAGCAGGCGGAGAACCCCGAGCTAAAGGGGAAGCCGGTGGTGGTGGGGGGGAGGCCGGACCGCCGGGGGGTGGTGGCGGCGGCCTCCTACGAGGCCCGGGCCTTCGGGCTGCATTCCGGCATGCCCCTGGCCACCGCCTGCCGTCTCTGCCCCCAGGCCATCTTCATCGAGGGCAGCTTCACCAAGTACCGCCTGGCCTCGGCCGGCTTCATGGCCATCCTGGCCGACTTCTCCCCGGAGCTGGAGCCGGCGGGCCTGGACGAGGCCTATCTGGAGGCTACCGGCTTCGAGTCCCTCCACGGCTCTATCCGCCAGATGGCGGCCAGCCTGAAGCGGCGCGTCAGGGACGAGCTGGGGCTGGCGGCCTCGGTGGGCATCGCCGGCAGCAAGGTGGTGGCCAAGGTCGCCTCCGACCGGAGCAAGCCGGACGGGCTGCTGGAGGTGGACCCCGGCGGGGAGGTGGCTTTCCTGGCCCCGCTGCCGGTGGCGGTCCTGCCGGGCGTCGGCCCCCGGGGCCAGCGGGTGCTGGCGGGCCTGGGGGTGCGCACCATCGGCCAGCTGGCGGCCCTGCCCCTGGAAACCCTCCAGCGGCATTTCGGCATCTGGGGTAAGCTGTTACACGAGCACGCCCGCGGCATTGACCGGAGCCCGGTGACGGCCCCCGGCGCGGCCAAGTCCATCAGCCGGGAGACCACCTACGCCGAGGACACGCGGCAGCTCCCGGTGCTGGCGGCCACGCTGCGCTACCTCAGCGAGAGGGTGGGGGCTGACCTGCGCCGCCGGAATAAGCAGGCCCGCTGCGTGGCCCTCAAGCTGCGCTACGCTGATTTTACCACCATCACCCGCCGCCAGACCCTGCCCCAGCCCACCGATGCCGACGGCACCATCTTCGGCACCGGGCGGGGGCTGCTGGAGAAGGAGCTGGCCCTGGGCAAGCAGGCGGTGCGCCTTATCGGCATCGGCGTGGCGGAGATGGTGGAGGGGCGGCAGCTGAACATGCTGGATGCCTCGGCGCGGCGCCAGCAGCAGCTGGACGGGGTGATTGACCGTATCCGCAACCGCTACGGCTTCACCGCTATCCAGACGGGCCGGACCCTCCCCCTGAAGGACATCTTCCCCGCCGATAAGGACGGCTACACCCTCCACACCCCGGGCCTGTCCCGGTAAGGTGACCTCACCCCCTTAGTCCCCCTCTCCTTGGTAAGGAGAGGGGGATATATTTGATAGGGGGACAAGTCCCCCCTTAAACCTCCCGGTGAAAGGAGAGGAAATATTTTTTCTGCAATTCA
>JAZDIY010000215.1:0-4636 GCA_043804445.1 Chloroflexota bacterium
GAATAAACTCAAAGAAGTTGGAATAGGGGAGCAGGGTGAGGTCTCCCCGGTTCCAGCTCTGCATGGCCATGATGCCCGCCTCGGTACAGGCGTGGAACTCGTAGGGGTAGGTGCCCCAGTACTCCCGCACCTGCTCCCGGTAAATCCTGGTGTCAGTGCCCCAGCCGATTACCGAACGTACCGGCCACAGGTCCTTGGGCAGGATGTTCCTGCCGCGGAGGCGGCTGCGCAGCCAGGCCCGGGCGTAACGGCAGAGCACTTTGGGGTGGGCAAGGTACTGGCTTTTCTGGCTCCGGCTGGAGCGCCGGTTGAAATCATGGCCCATCTTGACCAGCACGCTGGTCATGGCGATGATGATATCCACGCCGCTGGCCAGGGACAGCTCAAACCCCTTGGCCACCTTCTCCTTGAAGTCCAGGCCGTCGTGTTCGTCGGGAGTGATGATGGGCACCAGGTTGAACCGCTCACTGGCGCCGCTGGCTAATATTCCGGAGAGATAAGGCATCGGGGCGACATTGTGCAGCACCCGGTCGTACTCCTGTATTGAGCTCTGGCCCTTCCGTTTTGAGCAGGAAAGTATCAGCACGGCCATCAGACTGTCCAGCTGCCGGTTGTAGAACTCCGTGGTATAGGGGACCAGCTTAAAGGAACGTGAGCCGCTCGAGGTGTGAGCCCAAACATGGGGCCTGGCCGGCAAGGCACTGACCCGGTCTTCCCGGAAATAGGGGATATAGTCTTCATAGGTGGTTAAGGGTACCCGGTTGCGGAACTCTTCCACTGACTGGGGCGGGCGACTGCCCATGATGTCTTTACCTAAATCGGAGGCGGCAACCCGTTGCAGGTGCTGCATCAGGGTAGTCTCCTGGATGACCATAAACTGGCTGAGGGAAAGGTCAAAGAACCCGCAGTATCGGGACCAGAACCGGTCGTTCTCCGAGGTCACCATGGGGTACTTGGTGTTCTGCATCTCACCCCTCCGAGTTTTGGTTTGAATCACCGCTCTTACTTTAGATGAGTAGCGGTAAAGAAGACATTAAAAATAATCCGGGAAAAGTAAACATTTGATAAAATCGGGTAACCGGGGAGGGGGGGCTTGACAAAATCAGGCCGTAGGGCTAAATTGTCCCTTGCCGGTTGGTTTAGGGATTCAGGGGATAACCGGTTAAGGTGGTGATAAATGGGCTGGCTTGGCCGTGGTAAAGGAGCTAATGACATTATCTATCTGGCGCCGATACGGATGGAAAGGGAAAGGCTGCCGGAGGATAAGGTCAGGCTGCTGTACTCAGATGCCAGAGGTAACCTCCGGTCCTTGGTGATGGCCGACTCGGTCTACCGGCGTATCCGGGGTCTGGGGAAGGAGATGGCCCGCCGCCGCCAGGGTTACGCTGTCCTTGGCCTGGAAACCGCCCCGGGCCGGCGGGAACCATACCCCGTGCCCATCAGCCGTGACTATGCTTGGGCTCTGGATAGTATTCTGGAGCATGCCCTCAACCACCGCCAGACCCCGGATATCCTGAAGAGGTACCTCAAAGAGATAGTCGGCCTGGGTGAAGCCAGACGGCAGGAGCTGCGGAAAGGCCAGCCCCAGCGGGTGGTCAAGTCAGCGATACTGGACCGGCTGGCCTATGATCTGGAAAACACGGCCGGGGTTACCCTGCCGCTATATAAGGCCGAGTCACGCTTCCCGCTGGTGGTGCTGGAACGGCTGGTGCCGGAAGAGACGGCGTTACCGGATACGGGGCGGCTACTGGTACTGGATAACGATGGTGACCTGGGTGTTATCAGCCTGCCCCTGGCCGTTATCGATGCTGCGGAGAGGGATTTGGCGGCGTGGCAGCGGGGCAATAAAGCGGCGGGCTGCCTCGTCTACGCGCGGCATAGCGGCGGCTTGAGCCTGGCCCCGATGAAGATTAATAAACTGCAGAGACACGCCCTGGACGTCATCGTGCAGCAGTACCAGGCTACCGGCCACAGCCGGCAGCCAATTTCGGCCAGTGCTCAGGCCGTTCTGGTCAGGGCCAGGGCTGAGGCAGCCACCACCGGCCGGCAATGACCCGGGCGGCGCCATCATCGGGCGGGCGGGCCTTTACCGGCTTTGTCTTCCCCCGTGCCAAAGAGTTTGGTCCCTGCCAGCGTTATCTGGCGGGTATCGTTCCCTGCCTCGTCCAGCAAGTCCTTTGGCCTCTGCCGGTGAGGTATTCGGGGCCGACCGGGTGCCAGCACCCAGCCGTAGAACCGGGCAAGACCGGTATTGCTGATGAGCAGGATGAGCACGGAGGTCACCACGATGCTCAGCAGGACGATGCCGTAGGTAAGGTTCTGAATCAGCTCCCCCCCGGTGACGCCTTGCTGGAGAGGGATGGAGGCCAGCACCACGGCCGCCAGGCCCTTGGGCACCATCACCGCCATCAGGGCGATATCTTTCCGGGGGACGGACTGCTTGACCGAGAACCTGACGGCGGGGATACGCAGGATGAAGGCCAGTATGGTGATAATCGCGGCCACGGCAATCAACGGGCCGCTGATTAGTTCCAGGGATATTCCCAGATAGACGAAGAAGAAGGCTTTAAGCAGGAAGGCCACCTCGCTGAAGAAGAGCTTTTCCGTATCGCTGAGGCCGGTCGGCTCGCTGCCGTGTGCTTTCCGGAAAACGGGGAAACGGATTGACTCAATGTTGCCGATGGTCACTCCGAAGGCCAGGGCGGCGATAGCCCCGCTGAAACCGAGAATCTCAACTAGGCCGAAGATAACGAAGACGAAGGCCGGGGTGGTGAACATAGCGTTCTTGATGGCGTGTATTCGGTTGAGCAGGATGGACCAGAGAAAGGCGCCGGCGGCACCGAAGACGGTGGCCACCAGGAAGGAGGCAATCAGGTTCCCCGACAGGGTGGCGATGTTGAATTTTCCCAGGCTGTAGGCCCCCACCAGGGCAATGGTGGTCACGATACTGAGCACGTCATTTACCGATGACTCCAGCGAGAGGAGTGTCCGGGTCTCATCGCGTGACCGGAGCTGGGTGACCAGGGGGATGACCACCGCTTCTGACGTGGAGCCCACGATGGCGCCCAGGATGAAGGCCGGTATCAGGGCCAAATCGGTGAGCCAGAGGGCCAGACCGGCGGTGGCCGCCATGGTGAGGAAGAAGCTGAGGGGGGCCAGGGTCATGGCCCCGCCCAGGGTGGTGCGCAGGGTGCCCAGCTTCAGATCGGTGCTGCTTTCAAAGAGGATGATAATCATGGTGATGGCGGTGAAGACGGGTCCTACCTCCCCGAAATTGGCCGGTGAGGCCAGTTTCAGCAGCGGGCCCACGACGATGCCGATGATCACCAGCAGCAGGACGTCAGGGATCCGGGTGCGGCTGAAGATACCGGTGAACAGGTGGGCCAGAAAAACGATGATGCCGACGAAGGCGATTACCGGGGCGATATCTTGCATCGGTGTCCACTACTTAACATAAATATCCAATTGTGATAGTAGCTACGCTGCCGCAGTAAGTCTACTTTAGGTGAGCCAGGTAGCTTTGTCAAGAACTGGGCATATCCAACGCCACTGCCCGGACGATTCGTCCGGGCAGTGGCGGTCTTGGCGGTAGGGGTGAGGTGCGGTATGGGATTAGCCCGGGTTTACCGCGTGTTGGCGGTGTGCCCTAAAGCCGGCACTCGGCGCCCACCTTGAAGTACCGGTTCTTCAGCCATACCAGGGGCCCCAGGTCCTTGTTGCTTTTGAAGGCCACCACCTCACCGATGTAGATGGCGTGGTTGCCCTCAACGTCCCACAGGGCTGTCTTCACCTGGCACTCGATATTGGCGTAACAACCGGCTACCAGCGGGGCCTTGATTTGCGAGGCCGGGGTGGTGGCGATGCCGAACTCGCTGAACTTATCCACGTCCTGGCCGTGGCTGTCCCCCAGTTTCTTGGCCAGCCCTATCTGGTCATCGGTGATGACGTTAACGGCGAACTCACGGGATTTTTCGATTAGCTGGTAGGTGGCAAACTGCTTCGACACACTGACGGCGATGAGGGGGGGTATCTCGGAGACATACATCGCCGAGGCGGTCATGGCTCCCTGTTTGCCGTCAGCCCTGGCGCTGAGGATGACTACGGAACACGGTAGCTGGCGGGTGGCTTCTACCATTGATTTGGCGGACATTTTTCCCTCCTTACAAGTGAGAGTATATTGTTAATATTATAACATATCCGGCCCCATGGCATGGTGAGGAGACGGGGCGCCGGCGGCCCCGGCACTGGTACTAAATGGCTATTCATTTAAGGGTTAGGCGAGTATACAATAGAACAAGAGGGTTGTGAGGTAGCCTGATGGGCCTGGTGGCACTTGAGGCTGCCTTGGCCGGTTATCCGGTGAAACAGGCGAACAAGGGAAAGAGCGGTTATCAAAATGGCTGAGGTCCAGAAGAGCCCCCAATCGTGGATGGGGGAATTAGAGGAGATTTTCCAGGAATACAAGACTAAGCTGGTGGGTGCGGAGGATGAATCTAACGAGATTCTGAATCTGGCCCGGCGGAAGGCAGATAACATTATTGCCGATACCGATATTAAGGCCCGGCAGATTGCCAGCGAGATAAAACAGGCGGCCCAGCAGGAGGCCGATGGCATTATCCTGGAGGCCAGGCGGCAG
>JAZDIY010000216.1:0-2623 GCA_043804445.1 Chloroflexota bacterium
CGGCAAGCTGGACTTCACCCCCCGCCTCCTGGATGTCATCTATAAATGCACCATGGGCGGGGCCTGCGACACCATGTGCAAGCGCAACATCGACCTGGAAGTCATCGATACCCTGGCCGAGCTGCGGGCGGAGTGCTACCGCCGGGGTAAGACCCTTCCCCGGCACGACGAGCTGGTGGCCAGCACCCGGGAAAAAGACAACCCCTGGGGGGTGCCCCGGGAGAGCAAGTTCAGCTGGCGGGAAGGGGTCAAGATTAAGGACATCACCCGGGAGAAGGCCGAGGTGCTCTTCTTCGCCAGCTGCTCCCCGCAGGACGAGCGGGTACGGGCCGTGCCCCGCGCCGCCGTCGCCCTGCTCCAGCGCGGCGGGGTGGACGTGGGCATCCTGGGCCGGCAGGAGAGGTGCTGCGGCTTCCTGGCCCACCAGGTCGGCGAGCGGCAGGTGGCCGTTGACCTCATCAAGGAGAATATCGCCACCTTCAATAAGCTGGGCATCCGCACCCTGGTCACCGCCTGCGCCGCCTGCTTCGGGGCCTTCCGGGCGGTCTACCCGGCCTACGGCCGCTTGAACTTCGAGGTAAAGCACATCTCCCAGGTGCTGGACGAGCTGCTCCAGGCCGGCTCCTTGAGCTTCCGGCGCCCCCTGGATATGAAGGTAACCTACCACGACCCCTGCCACCTGGGCCGGATGAGCGAGCCCTACGTGGCCTGGGAGGGGACGCGGGGTGACTACGGACGGCAGTCCCCCCCCAAGGAGCTGAGGCGGGGCACCCACGGCATCTACCAGCCGCCCCGCAGCGTGCTGCAAAGCATCCCCGGCCTGGAGCTGGCCGAGATGGAGCGGGTGCGGGAGAACGCCTGGTGCTGCGGCTCCGGCGGCGGGGTCAAGACCGCCTGCCCGGACTTCGCCCGGTGGACCGCCGGGGAAAGGCTGGAGGAGGCCGGCACCACCGGGGCGGCGGCCCTGGTCACCGCCTGCCCCCACTGCGAGATAAACTTCAAGGACACCATTGAGGAGAATAACAACCCTATCCGGGTATACGACCTGGTGGAGCTGGCCCTGGAGGCCGCCGGGGAAAAGGAGCCGGACTGATGCCGCTGACCGATACCGCCTACCGGGCCCTGGAAAGCGTGGTGGGGGCCGATAACATCTCCCGCGACCCCGAGGTCTGTATCGCCTACAGCCGGGGCGGCTTCGGCCAGGACCTCTACGACGTGGGCCGGGTGCCCCCTGCCGCCGTGGTGCTGCCGGGCAGCACCGAGGAGGTGCAGGCCATCGTCCGCCTGGCCAACCGCTATCAGTTCCCCTACATCCCGGCCTCCACCCGCTTCATCGCCTTCTGCTCCCCGGTACGGGAAGGGACGGTCATCGTCCACCTCAAGCGGATGGACCGTTACCAGATTGACGCCCGCAACCAGTACGCCACGGTGGAGCCCTACGTCATCTTCTCCCAGCTCCAGATTGAGGCCATGAAGCGGGGCCTCTACACCTGCCCCACCCTGGCCGGGGCCCAGATATCGGTGCTGGCCAACCACCTCACCTTCGGCATGGGGCAGCTCAGCTACCGGGCCAGCTTCGCCATCCGCCGCGTGCTGGCCCTGGAGTGGGTGCTGCCCAACGGCGAGCTGCTCAAGACCGGGGCCTGGACCAACCCCAGCGCCGGCGGCTTCTGGGGGGAGGGGCCCGGCCCCGACCTGCGCGGGCTTTCCCGGGGCTACACCGGGACGCTGGGGGGGCTGGGCATCGTCACCCGGATGACGGTCAAGCTGCTGCCGCTGCCCAAGCCGCTGCTGCCGCAGACCTCCGGCATCAGCCCCGCCACCACCTTCAGCCTGGACGGTGACTACGTCCGCTGGTACAACGTCATCTTCAAGACGCCGCAGGAATCGGTGGAGGCCATCTATCAGGTCTGCCAGGCCGAGGTCGGCGCCGTGTTGATGCGGGTGCCCTCCATGTGGCGCAGCCTGCGCAAGGCCACCTCCAAGGAGGAGTTCTGGCAGTACTACGAGCAGGACAAGGACAAGTGGGAGCGGCAGAAGCCCAACGTGGTGCGCCTGGGCGTCATCGGCTTCGCCTCCAAAAAGCAGGCGGACTACGAGGAGCGGGTGCTGGGGGACATCATGGCCGAGTACGGGGCGGAGCTGAGAAAGGCCCCGGACAGCGGTGCCGCCGACTGCTTCCAGCCCTCCTACACCAACTGCGCCTTCCGCCCGGGCAACTACTTCACCTCGGAGAAGCTGGGCTTCGACTCCATCGACCACGGCCTGGTGGACCTCATGGAGGGGATGAAGATAAAGCGGAAGTACTACCCGGTGCTCATCGACGACGCCGAGGAGGCCGGCTGGATACTGGAGTTCGACTTCGGCCACCAGGCCCACTGCGAGATGACCTCCTTCCACGACTCTACCCCGGAGGCGATGGCCCAGGTCCTCCGCCACGAGTGGGACAGCGTCGCCCAGGACATGGAACTTCACGCCTACACCGGCTTCCAGTACGGCCCCAACCATGACTTCACCGGCCCCCCCATGGGCGGCTACCAGCGCTGGCTGAAGCAGATAAAGCTGGCCCTGGACAAGAATGACCTCTCCAACCCCGGCCGCTTCGTCCAGCTTGACCCCTCGC
>JAZDIY010000217.1:0-2000 GCA_043804445.1 Chloroflexota bacterium
GAGGTTGAGCACGACTACCGGCAGGAGCAGGGTAGGGGCCGCGGCGAAGAGGGCCACCAGATAGTTGCTACCGGAATACTGCCACTTGCTCTTGAGATAAGCCAGGTTCAGTGACGGTATCGGCCGGAAGCGGGGCTGGACAGCGGGGAGAAACAGGAAGAGGGAGAGGCCTACCGCCACCCCGGCGGCAACGCCCCAGGACGCCACGATGCCGAAGGCGTGAAAGAACAACACCAGCAAGAGGGCCAGCAGGATTTTCATGACCGAAGCGATGGCGTTCTGGATGAGCACGAAGCGCGGCTGCCGGCTGGCGGTATAGGCAGCATCAACCAACAGCACCAGCGCCCAGAGAGGCGTCGCCCCCAGAAACAGCAGGGTAAAGACAACATTCCCCCTGATGAAGGCCAGGGCCGGCGACCAGAAGTCCACCCCGAGGACGAAGATGCTGGCGGCCACCATGGCGCTGATACTGGAGAGGGTAAAGCAGGAGTTCAGCAGCCCCCGGGGTTTCCTCGCCCGGGGCAGGTAGCGGATAATAGAGGAGTCCAGACCGATGAGGCTGACCACCGCCAGATAAATCATCACCGAGATGATGGCCGCACTGTAACCGACCTCGGCATCGCTGTAGAACCGGGCGACCACTATCCAGAAGACAAAGCCGAAGAGGTTCATCACGGCGATGTTGGCGGTGAGGTAAATAGAGTTGGTGTATATCGGCGTGGTGAGCAACCGCCGCAGTAACCGCCGGGCTGATGTCAGGGTACTAATCGTGTTGCGCCTCCATCGCCCGGGAGAACAGGGCCACCATTCTCCGGCAGTACTCGTCCCAGCCCAGGTGCTCCCTCACCCACGCCTTGCCCCTGGCGGCCACCCCGGCATATTTCGCCCGGTCCTGGTAGATGTCCCAGATAGCCTGGCGATAGTCGTCGGTGACCACCCCGAGGTTCTCCCGCTGGACAAGGTAGGCGGCGTTAAATTCCCGGGAGACCACCACCGGCACCCCGGCGCAGAGGGCCTCGAAGGGGGTGAGCCAGCCCCCCTGGGGCCCGATGGGATGGAGCAGCATATCACTGGCCTGGTACCACTCCCTCACCTGCTCGCGGTTCAGGCTACCGGCCAGGACCACCCGGGCCTCCATCCCCCGCTCGGCAATATACCGCTTCAGGGAGGCAACGTAGTCCGGCTGCCCCCACCCGGCCAGCACCAGCCTGATATTGGGGATGCTGTCCGCCAGCTCCGCCACCGCCCGGAGGCTGGCCATCTGGTTCTTATACGGGGTCAGGGTGCCCACCTGGAGGATGGTGAACTTCTCCCTGTCCCTCCGGCCACCGCCCGCGGCGAAAAACTCATAATCAACGCCGTAGTGGATAATCTCCGGCCGGAAGTGATAGATAGCCTCAAAGGCCCGGGCGTTACTCTCATCGGATACCACCGTGTAGCGGATATAGTTCCGGGCAACAAAACGGCCCAGGGCCTCCACCGGCTTCCGTACCAGGGAGGAGAACATCTCCGGCGGCTCGTTACACATCCACACCGCCGGCTGGCGGGCCGGGAAGAGGGCCAGATGGGCCGGGAAATTATGGGCGTTCAGCACATCGTATTGGCCCAGGCAGGCATGGACCCCCCGCCAGAGGGCCGCCATCTCGTTCAGCCTCGTCCCGGTACGGTTACGGCTGATGAGGATGCTGGTGTCCCCCAGGGCCTCTCTCATACCGGCGGGCAGCCCGGTCGTCAGGTAGCTATGACCGATACCCATCCGCTTCAGGTAACGCACCAGCTGCACGATGACCATCTCGGCCCCGCCGTAGATGGGCACCCCCGGGTGGACAATGAGCACCCTCATCGGTTTCCCCTGGCTACTCCCCATACTTAAAGCAGGTTAGCCTCCCGGTACCAGGCCGTGGCCTCGGCAACCTGCTCCCCGAAGTTATCCACGGGCTGGTAACCAAGCTGCCGCTTGGCCTTACCGATGTCTAAGGTGAAGGTGGCCGTGGTCTCCA
>JAZDIY010000218.1:0-9457 GCA_043804445.1 Chloroflexota bacterium
GGTCAATGAAATCAGGGACTCGGTTAGAGAAGAGACCCGTCAGGAAGCCGCCGGTGTTATCGCCGAGGCCAGGGCCGCCGCCCGCAAGCTGGATGAGGACTCGGTGGCACGTGCCGTAGAGACCAATACCTTGATGACCGAGGTCCTGCGGAAGACGGATAACGTCGTTAGTCTGTTCAGCTCGCAGCTGCAGGGGGAGCTGGCCGGTCTGCTCCAGACCGTGGGTAAGGCCAAAGACGACCTGGAGATTAAAGGCGTCATTGATGAGATTGGTCTGGGGGCCACCAGAAAGGCCAGAAAGAATAGTCAGAGCCGCCCGCCGTTGAACGAAAACCAGCCCATGGAGGGGCGGAAAGAGCTGAATATACTGCCGCCATATAATAGAACGGAAATCAACCGACTGGTGGCCTGGCTGAAACAGGCTCCTCAAATAAGGCTGGGCGGGGAAGCGGCTACGGAGCAGGACTTTTCCATCTACGTTAAAATTGTGGAGCCGGTCCCCCTGATAGCCTGGCTGCGTGGTCTGCCGCTGGTGTCGGTATCGGATGTCGAGGGGGACAAAATCAGGCTGACCTTAAATCCCGGTAAAAACGGCACCGAACCGGCGGAATAGTCCGGTGGTCAAGCCGGGTGGGACGGCCCGGGATATAACCGGGGGAGCGCTGGCCCCCCGGTTTTGTGGTTTTATCTAGTGGTGGTCTTAAAGTCATCCCTAAAATCTTAACAGGATTTTAGTATTTGGCTGGTACAATATGGCCATAAGCCTGATGAGAAAGGAGTGAACGGTAATGTGGCGTAGCAGGCAGTTTATTCTGGTGGTGGCGGTGGCGGCCGTGGTGGTACTGGGCAGTCTCGGTGGAATAGCCCTCGCCCAGACGGGGAGTGACAATGGTAGCCAGCCCGCAGACCAGCGGGCCAACCTGTGGGAGAGGGCCCTGGAGATTTACCAGCAGAAGACCGGGGATACTATTGACCAGACGGCCCTGCAAGATGCCCTCACCCAGGCCCGGAGTGAGTGGCAGGCTCAAGCCAAGCAAGACATGAGCCAGCGTCTGGACCAGCTGTTGGCCGATGGTAAGATTACCCAGGACCAGTATGACCGGATGAAGAGCCGGCTGGAGGCCGCACCTGGTACCCAGCCCGAACCTAACGGAACGCCCGGATTTGGCTTCAGGGGCTTCGGTGGCTTCCGTGATATGGGCCGGATGCATGGCTGGGGTGGCCCGGGTGCCCCGACTCAGCCGCCTGCCCCGACCCAGTAAATTAAGGCCGGTTGCCACGCCTGGCCCTGACTGACCAGGCCTGAAGAGAGGGGGCTACTTTCCCCCTCTCTTTTTGTCTGCGGGTACCGGTGCCTGATAAACAAAAAATTAACATTTACTTAATAATTGTGCTATAACATTATTAGTAAAAGGAGTCACTGGTTAAAGGGAAAGATGGCCGGGAAAAGGGTGCTGGTGGTTGATGATGATGCCAGGACGGTGGACCTGGTCAGGCTGTACCTGAGCCGGGATGGCTACCGGGTGCTGACCGCCTATGACGGTATCGAGGCCCTGCGCCTGGCCCGGGAGGGCCACCCCGACCTGGTGGTGCTGGACCTGATGTTACCCGGCATGGGCGGGCTGGAGGTCTGCCGTACCCTGCGTGAGGAGTCCGACGTGCCTATCATCATGCTCACCGCCCGGGCTACCGACCAGGACAAACTGGTGGGCCTGGAATCGGGGGCGGATGATTACGTGACCAAGCCGTTCAGCCCCCGGGAACTGGCGGCCCGGGTGCGGGTGGTACTCCGCCGCTGCCAGGGGGAGCGTGGTCCTGATGAGGCCAGGTGTGGTGACCTTACCGTTGACTTCCTCCGGCACCAGGTATCCCTTGACGGCCGGGACCTGGAACTGACCGAGGTTGAGTTCAAGCTACTGGGGGTGCTGGCCCGGGAACCGGGGCGGGTCTTCAGCCGGGCCGAGCTCATCGAGAAGGCCCTGGGCTATAATTTCGAGGGTTTTGACCGTACCATTGACGTTCATATCCTCAACCTGCGCCGCAAGCTGGAGCCGGACCCGCGCCAGCCCTGCTATATCAAGACCGTATACGGGGCGGGCTACAAGCTGGCCGAGACGAACCATGCTAAGTAGGCTGCAATTCCGTCTCCTGGCGGCTTTTACGCTGGTAGTACTGGTTACCATCGGTACCGTATTTTTCTTCATCAATCAGGCGACGCAGGGGGAAATCCGCCGCTTCGGGGAGCAGGTTAACCAGCTGCGCGCCGTCAGGATGGAAGCGGAGATGACCCGTTATTACCTCCGCTACCATGACTGGTCTGGGATTCAGCCCTATGTGGAGCAATGGGGGAACCTTTACCAGCAGCGTATCGTCCTGGCGGATACCGATGGCGTGGTGGTAGCTGACTCCGGGGGGGGTCTCCTGGGGCAGGTGTACCGTCCCGATTCAGGGGGCCGTCTCCTGGTCGATCGGTTACAATTGGCTAACGTCGGTACCCTGTATATCACCCCCAACTCAGCCCCCGAGGTGGGCTTAGACTCGCTCCAGATTCTTTTCCGGGCCATTGGTCTCTTTTTCATCTGGGGGAGCCTGATTGCGGTGGCCATTGCGGTGGTAATTACCTTTTTCCTGTCCCGTCATATCCTGGCCCCGGTCAAGGCCCTCACCCGTGCCGCCCAGCGCCTCGGGCGCGGTGATTTCAGCCAGCGGGTACAGGTTAATGACCGTGGTGAACTGGGCGAGCTGGCCAGCACCTTCAACTCCATGGCCGGTGACCTGGAACGCGCCGAGCGGCTGCGGCAGAATATGGTGGCTGATGTTGCCCACGAGCTGCGGACGCCGCTGTCCAACATTAAGGGATACCTGGAGGCGGTGCGCGACGGGGTGATAAGCCCGGACGCCGAAACCATCCGCTCCCTGGATGAGGAGGCGGCCCTGCTGTCGCGGCTGGTTGAAGACCTCCAGGAGCTGAGCCTGGCCGAGGCGGGTGCTCTCAGTCTGGTCCGTCAGCCGGCCGATATGGCCGAGATGATTAATCAGACCGTAACCTCGGTACAGGCTAAAGCCAGGGCTAAAGGGGTCTCCCTGAGCGCGGAGCTACCCGCCGGTCTCCCCCCGGTGAACGTAGATAGCCAACGCATCAGCCAGGTGCTGCGTAATCTCCTGGAGAACGGGGTGACCCACACGGACACCGGTGGTGCCGTTACGGTAACGGCCCGGCAGCAGGGCGACCGGTTGGCGGTGAGCGTAGCCGATACCGGTGAGGGTATTCCCGCGGCAGAGCTGCCCAAGATTTTTGAGCGTTTCTACCGGGTGGACAGGTCCCGTGCCAGGGCCACCGGCGGTAGCGGGCTGGGGTTGACCATTGCCCGGCGCCTGGTGGAGGCCCACGGTGGCGAGATTACCGTCCAGAGCCAGCCGGGCAAGGGCAGCCGTTTTACTTTTACCGTCCCGGTGACGGCCTGATATTCATAATATTTTAACAATTGCCTGTTAGGCTAATTGTTAAAACGGTTGTTATCCGACAGCTTTTTCAAAAGGAAGGTGGATACGATGAAACCCGGTAAAATGGTGCTGCTCATCCTGGTGATGGCTGGCCTGCTGGTTCCTATCGTGGGTTGTGCCTCCCAACCGGCCTCATCGGCTGTAGCGGAGGGCCAGACGGTAACCGTGCAGCCGGGTGACCTGACGGTGGATGTTACCGCCGCCGGCAATCTGGCCCTGTCCCGCACCGAAGACCTGGCCTTTGAGATGGCGGGGACGGTGGAGGCGGTGGATGTGCAGGCGGGGGACGCAGTGAAGCAGGGGCAGGAGCTGGCCCGGCTGGACACCTCCGAGTGGGAGGACACCATAAACACCCTGGAGGACGCCGTCACCACCGCCGAGAGGGGGGTCACCACCAAGCAGCGCAGCCTCTTTTCGGCGCAGATTAGCGTCAAGAACGCCCAGGTGGCCCTGTCCAACGCCCAGGACACCTGGCTGGACACCGTCTGGGCGGGGTCTCTGGTGAGGCAGGCCCAGCGGTACCTGGACTATCTCCAGTCTGACAACGTGACCGCCACCGATGAGGAGCTATCGGATGCCACTAAGAGTCTGAACTCGGCCTGGGCCCGTTTCAACAGCATCGCCAAACCTTCGGAGGATGTGAAGGCCAAGGAGATGAGCCTGGAGCTGGCTAACCTGCAGCTTGGCGATGCCCGGGTGGCGGTGACCGATGCCGAGAAAGCGGTGACGGAAGCCCAGAAATCACTGGACGAGGCCAGGCAGGAGAGCCCCATCATCACCGCACCCTTTGACGGTTTCGTGACCACGGTAAGCGTTATCGGGGGTGACGAGATAAAGAAGGGCACCGTGGCCCTGCAGATTGCTGACCCGACCAAGTTTGAGGCGGATATCATGGTCAGCGAGATGGACATCATGCAGGTCAAGCTAGGCGGGAAAGCCCAGGTTGGGATAGACGCCGTGCCGGGGCTGACCATACCGGCCACGGTGACCCACGTCTCACCCACCGCCACCATCCAGTCCGGCGTGGTGAACTACCAGGTGACGGTGGAATTAGGCTCGCTGCAGGATTTGGCCCAGCAGCAGGCCGCCCGCCAGTCGGCGGCCGGGGCAGCGGCATCGGCGGCGCCGGGGTCACTTCCCCAGCGCCTGCAGCAGGCCGTTGACGAAGGGCGTATGACCCAGCAGCAGGCGGAAGCCATGATGCAGCAGATAGCGTCGGGGCAGGGGGGACAGGTAGGGCAGGCGGGGGCAGCTCCGGCGGTGGTGCCGCCGGACTTCCAGCTGCGGGAGGGCCTGACGGCGACGGTAAGCATCGTCGTGGCGCAGCGGACCGGAGTGCTGCTGGTACCCAACTCGGCCATCACCAGCCAGGGAGGACAGAGCTACGTTCAGGTGGTTGCGGCGGATGGTACCGCCACGGATACCAAGATACAGACCGGCCTGAGTGACTGGCAGCATACCGAGGTGACCAGTGGCCTGAGTGAGGGCGACAAGATACTGGTGCCGCAGGGGACGGCCGCGGTATCAACCGGCACACCAACCGGGCAGGGGCCGCAGGGCGGCATGTTTATTCCGGGGATGGGTAGGGTAAGGTGATACGGTTACAGGATATCACCAAGGTCTATCCCATGGGCAAAAGGGAGCTCACGGTGGTCAACGGGGTGAGCCTGAGTATTGAGAATGGTGAGCTGGTGGCCATCATGGGGCCGTCCGGGTCGGGTAAGTCCACCATACTTCACCTGATTGGCTGCCTGGATACGCCCACCTCGGGCAGCTACTACCTGGATGGCAAAGAGGTGAGCCGCTTGAGTAGCGGGGAGCTGGCCACGGTCAGGGGGCGGCAGATAGGCTTTGTTTTTCAGACCTTCAACCTGCTGCCCCGGCTCTCGGCCCTGGCCAACGTGGAACTGGGCCTGAGGTACGCTGGTGGTCAGGACCGCCGGCAAGCCCTGGAGGCCCTGGAGAAGGTCGGCCTGGCCGACCGGGCCGGTCACCGCCCCACCGAGCTTTCCGGTGGTGAGCGGCAGCGGGTGGCCATTGCCCGGGCCCTGGTGAAAAACCCACCGCTCATTCTGGCCGACGAGCCTACCGGCAACCTGGACAGCCGTTCCGGTGAAGAGATAATCTCCCTGCTCACCTCGCTCCACGCCGAGCAGGGTATTACCTTGCTGATGATAACCCATGACGCTCACATCGCCCACCACTGTCAGCGGATTATTCACCTCAAGGACGGCCAGATTGAAAATGAAGAACAGGTAGCCCGAGGAAAGCTGGCAGAAATTGAAAATCTGGTGGAAAGGGAGGAGCCGGTATGAAGCGGTGGCTGGAGCCGCTCGGCACGGCCTGGGTGGGGGTGGCCACCCACAAGCTGCGCAGCTTCCTGACCATACTGGGCATCGTTATCGGCGTGGCGGCCGTCATCAGCCTGATGTCCATCGGCAAGGGGGCCCAGGCCCAGATTCTGGAGCGTATCTCCACCCTGGGGGCCAACCTGGTGACCATCGACCCGGGGTCGTCCAGCTTCGGCGGGGTGAGGAGTGCCGCTGGCAGTGTGCGTACCCTGACCGAGGAAGATGCCCAGGCCATTGCCCAGCAGGTGCCTAACGTAGCCATGGCGGCCCCTACCTACTCCACCTCGCTGCAGCTGGTGGTCGGCGGGCAGAACACCAACAGCCGGGTTACCGGGGTACCCCCCGAGTACCAGCTGATACAGAACCTGACGGTGGCCAGCGGGACCTTCTTCACTGACTACGAGTACCAGCACGCTGCCCAGGTGGTGGTGCTCGGCTCGAATGTGAAAACCACCCTCTTCGGCGATGCTGACCCGGTAGGGCAGCAGGTCCGCATGGGAGGGCATATCGTCCGCGTCATCGGGGTCATGGCGAGCAAGGGGGGTGGCTTCGGCTCGCCGGATGACTCCATTCTGATTCCACTGACTGCCATGCAGCAGCTGGTGGCCCAGCCGCGCACCACTCAGGGTGACCGGGTGGTATCATCTATCGTCCTGACGGTAAGCGATGAAACGCAGACCGAGAACGTGGTGGCCAACGTCACCAGCCTGCTGCGTACCCGTCACCGCCTGGGCCCCAACGTTGACGATGACTTCCAGATTACCTCCATGCAGGAGATTGCCCAGACGGTAATGGAGACCACCGGCACCATGACCCTGCTGCTGGGGGCGATTGCCGCCATCTCCCTGCTGGTAGGGGGCATCGGCGTGATGAACATCATGCTGGTCTCGGTGCTGGAGAGGACCCGGGAGATAGGTATCCTCAAGGCCCTGGGGGCCAAGGAGCACGATATCTGGATCCAGTTCCTGATCGAGGCCGCCTTCCTCACCTTGACCGGCGGTATCATCGGGGTGGCCATGGGATGGGTAGTCGCCTACTTCGTTAACCGCAGCGGGGTGATGACCACCGTAGTCTCGGCCGACATCGTTGTCCTGGCCGTTTCGGTGTCCATCGGTATCGGTATCTTCTTTGGCTTCTACCCGGCCTGGAATGCCTCCCGCCTCAACCCGATTGATGCCCTGAGGGCAGAGTAGGGGGCCCTTCGGGGACCGGCCGCTCTGAAACCTGGAGCGCTTACTGCCGCTTTGAATGGCTGATTCGGGTTACTTATGGGGTCTGGTTCCGGCGTGGGCCGCTTTCATGTTCAGCCGGACAAAGATATCCACAATCATCGGGTCGAACTGAGTGCCGGCACACTGTTTTAGTTCCTCCAGGGCCTGCTCATGCGTCATCTTCCCGGTACGGTACGGGCGCTTGGAGGTCATGGCATCGTAGCTGTCCGCCACGGCGATGATACGGGCATCAAGCGGTATATTATCGCCCTTGAGACCGGTCGGGTAGCCTTGGCCATCATAGCGCTCGTGGTGGTACTGCACCACCGGCAGGCAGCTGCTCAGGCTGTCAACGTGTTTGAGAATAGATACCCCGATATTGGGATGAGACCGTATTTTTTCCCAGTCACCATGGGTCAGCGGTTCGCGCTTCTGTAATAGCTGGTCCGAGATGCCAATCTTGCCAATATCGTGCATCAGGGCGGCAGCACGGATGTTGTCCCTCTGTTCCGGGGAGTAGCCGAGGGCCTCGGCGACTTCCACGGCGTACTTGCTGACCTTCTTGGAATGGCCGTAAGTATAGTAGTCTTTAGCATCGACCGTGGCCGCCAGCGCGTATATGGTGCTGGTGACCACCTCGCGGTTCTGGGGTGACTGGGCCGTCTCTATCCTCAGCACTTCAGACAGGGCTACCTCGCTGGCCCAGCATACCCGGTTACCCCCGGTCTGCTTGGCGTAGTACAGGGCCGCATCCGCCGCCCGGATAATCTCGTCACGCATCACCCCGTCGGTCGGCCAGCAAGCGATGCCGGCGCTGCAGGTCAGTGGCACCCCTTTCAGGTCGGTATAGCTTTCTATCCGCTTGCGTATTTTCTCGGCTACCTTGGCGGACCCTTCTATCGGGGTCTCCGGCAGCAGCACCGCCATCTCGTCACCGCCGTAGCGGAAGCTGATATCAATGGACCGGACCGACCGCTGGATGAGCTGCCCCAGCTGCTTAAGCACCTCATCGCCGGCGAGATGACCGTAAACGTCGTTATAGGACTTGAACCGGTCCATGTCCATGAAAATCAGGGAAAAGATGTTGCCGAAGCGGGAGCAGCGGGCGATTTCTTCATCCAGGCGGTTGTGGAAGTGGCGGTGGTTGAACAGGCCGGTCAGCTCGTCGGTGTTGGCCCTTTGTCTGGCCTGGGTGTAAAGCTGGGCGTTTTCAATCACTACCGCCGCCTCGTGTGTCAGGGTCATTAGCATATCAATATCGTCACGGGAGTAATAACCGTGGGTGTGTTTTTTGCTCAGGGCCAGTATAGCCACCAGCTTGTGTTTGCTTTTTATCGGGAAGAGCAGCTCCACCTCGGCGGCATCAAGGGTGTTTCTTTCTTCCTGCCACAGCGCCTTGAACTCCGGGGCGGTATCGATGGTCAGCCGGTGCAGTGGCTTATCCTGCTGCTCCAGCCAGTGCACCACGGCGCCGTCCTGGCGCAGGTTGATGGGGGCAGGTGATTCTCCTTTAACCAGCCGCTCGGCATACTGGGCAATGAACTGGCCTTTACTGGCCAGCAGGATGCTGCTTTGGCTGGCACTGACCGCGCTGACTATCGGGCGCAGCATGGCTTCGGCCAGTTCTTCCATGTCAATCACGTTGCTCATACGGCTGGAGAAACTGAGCACCATCTGGCGGTAATCGTACCGGTTCCCGTACAGCAGGCGGTCAGCCCCCTTTTCCAGTGACATCCGTATCGGGTTGAAGAGGAAGGCCATCAGTACCACCATGCCCACGGTTATTACCAGCCCGACGGGGACCGACCAGGCGGTCTGAATGAGGTAGTTCAGGCCGTAGAGCATGGTCAGAAAGAAGCTGGTGATGACCACGGTAATGCCGGTGTATACCAGGCTTTTCCGGATGACCATCTTGACGTCAAACAGGCGGTAGCGGACGATGGCGTAGGTGATTATCAGGGCGTTACCCAGATTGCCGGTATGGTCCACGGCGAAGGCGGGCTGGGTGGGGATGAACCTCCAGATAAAACCCATTACGAACAGGAAGCCCATGCCGGCAAAGAGATAGATGAGCGTGTTCCGGCGCTCCGGGTCCCGGGTGGCGATATAGCTTTTTATCATGGTGTATATGGCGATGGACGTCACCGCGATGCCCCCGTAGAAGATGTAGTGGACGACGGGCCCGTAGTCTTTATAGATAATACCGTTATCCAGCACGATGAATTGCCGGGGGCTGAGGCCGAGGATGGTGAGCACCACCAGGCCCAGCATCCAGCCGTAGCCGGCCTTGAAAGCCAGGCCGGCATTACGGCGCAAGTAGGAGGTCAGAAAATAGACATAGGCCGCCGTTGACCAGGCGGCGATGGGGGCCACCAGCCTGCCAAAGAATAT
>JAZDIY010000219.1:0-2489 GCA_043804445.1 Chloroflexota bacterium
CGGTCCCCGGGTAGAACTGCCCGGCGACGGCGGGTTGTCTGATCATGGTGACCTCCTTGGGGGCAGGCTGGTCTGGATGTTGAGCTCGGCCCCGCAGGCGGGGCACCTGGAGCCTTTCAGACCGGCCACCCGGGTGCGGTAGCCGAACCGCTCGATGATGAGCCGGCCGCAGGACGGGCAGAGGGTGTTTTCGTTGCCCTGTCCGGGGGCGTTGCCGGTGTAGATGAACTTGAGGCCGGCCTTCCGGCCGATGTCACCGGCCCGCTCCAGGGTGGCGATGGGGGTGGGGGGCAGGTCGTTGAGGTAGTGGTGAGGGAAAAAGGCGGTGACGTGCCAGGGGGTAAGCTCGCCCAGCTCGTCATGTATCCAGCGGGCGATGCCCTCCAGCTGCTCGTCGTCATCGTTCATGGTGGGGATGATATTGGTGACCACCTCCAGGTGCATCTGCCACTTGTGCTTGGCCCGGCTGGCCACCTCCAGTATCCCCCGCCAGTGGCTGATTTTGGCCAGCTTCTGATAGAAGGCGTCGGTGAAACCCTTGATATCAACGCGCCAGACGTCCAGGTAGGGGCCGATGGTATCCAGGGCCTCGGGGGTCATGTAGCCGTTGGTGACATAGACGGTGTAGAGGTGGTGCTCCCGGGCCAGTTTGGCCGAGTCCAGGGTGTACTCGAACCACATGGTCGGCTCGTTGTAGGTCCAGGCGATGCCCTGGCAGTGGTATTGCTGGGCCAGGGCCACCGCCTCGGCGGGCGGTATCCGCCTGGAGCCGCGCCATGGCTCGTCCGCGGCCGGGCAGGAGATTTCCCAGTTCTGGCAGTGCTCGCAGTGGAAATTGCAGCCCCAGCCGCCCAGGGAAAAGACCAGGCTGCCGGGAAAGAAATGGAAGACGGGCTTCTTTTCGATGGGGTCGGCGGCGGCGGAGGAGACCTCGGCGTAGTTGCGGTTGTAGAGGACGCCGTCCCGGTTCTGGTACATGCGGCAGACGCCGGACTTTCCCGGGCCGATGCGGCAGCGCCACTGGCAGAGGTGGCAGCGCACCCGGGCGTCCGGCAGCTTCTCGGCGAGCATCGCCTGGTGCATCGGACTCTCCGTCATCACCCTTTAATTATATCACCCGTGTCCGACCAGTTGTAGCCCGTGGCGCCACCGCCGTTCTCAACGGACTAAAACACAGTTTACCATCCGGATGGCGATTAGAGAACCGTTGAACTCACCCTGCACCGTTACCGTCTGCCCGATCTGCAGCTGCTTCAGTGCCTCGGCGTATCTCTTATCGAACATGCACTGGACGCTCTCCAGGAGGTTCCGGTTGGGCCCGGTCAACCGGAGGTAATGGGTTTCCAGCCTCTCCTTGACGTCAATCAGGGCGACCACCCCGGTTACCCGGAGCAGCTTATGCACAAAGCGGGTATCGGCGGCATTGTGATCGGTCAGATAGGCGGCAATCAGTTTTTCCACGGTCAGCTCAATGGCTTCCGCCTTCTGGACTGGGTCTGGTGCCGGGGCTATCTGTACTTCAGCCGCCGGCTCGGGTTCCGGCTCCGGTTCGGGCGCTGGTGATACCTCCGGTGCCTTCTCCGGGGCGGGCTCCGGTTTAAGCTTTGGCGCTGGTAGCACCTCCGGCGCCGCTTCCGGTTCTGGCTCCGGTTCGGGTTCCGGGGCTATTTGGGCTTCAGCTGCCGGCTCGGGTTCCGGTGCCGCCTTTGGTACTGGTTTCGGCTCTGGTTTCGGTTTTGGTCTTGGCCGTGGTTCCGGCTCAGGTTCGGGGGGCTGGTGCTGCTGTCGCCTCTCTTCCCTGAGCTGCTGGTAGGTCTTGGCTATTTTCTTATAGATGCCTGACACCAGGGGATAACCGCACCACTGGCAGGCCCAGTCTTCGGTTCTTAATGTCTCCAGACCGCAATTAGGGCATCTCGGCATGTCACACCTCCTTCCCCGCTACATCGGGGAGGCTGTTACCGGCTTCAGGTGATGATGGGGGACTGGTCCTTCTGGAAGGGATGGGTTCTGATGACCAGAGAGAACAGGAAAGGGTATTTGGATTTCAGGTGCTCGACGTAGTCCAGCCATTCGCTGGCCAGGTGGTCGTACAGCCTTTGAATATCACCGGCGATGTGCTCCAGGTCCTTCTCGGGCAGTTGGCAGACTGATGGCCTGGCCTCCAGCTCCTCGTCGAGGTGGGTGACCGCCCACAGCAAATCGGTAAAGCGGTCATTCTCCAGCAGGTTGGGGTTCTCCAGCAGCGTCAGCAGGAATATCCGTTTCTGGGACATGAAGGTTTTTAGTGCTGCCAGGTCAATCTGGTGGCAATCTACATCAACTCTGAGGTGATAGGCGTAATTAGCCGCCCTCTTGAAGTCCTTTTTGGTCCAGCCCTGGTTGATGTTCAGCTGGCGGGATATTTCCCCCCGGTTGTCGAAGTAGCCCAGCAGGTCCCGCAGGAGGTAGTTGCCGACTTCACTGAAAAAAGCCCCCACCACCATATT
>JAZDIY010000220.1:0-6626 GCA_043804445.1 Chloroflexota bacterium
ACCCGAAGGCCTTCTTCCCCCACGCGGCGTCGCTGGGTCAGGCTTTCGCCCATTGCCCAATATTCCTTGCTGCTGCCTCCCGTAGGAGTCTGGGCCGTGTCTCAGTCCCAGTGTGGCTGGTCGTCCTCTCAAACCAGCTACCGATTATTGCCTTGGTAAGCCATTACCCCACCAACAAGCTAATCGGACGCAAGCCCATCCCCAAGCGCCTTACGGCTTTAGTAGCCGGGATTAACCCGGCTACCACATTCGGTATTAGCTCCGGTTTCCCGAAGTTATCCCCAACTTAAGGGCAGGTTACTTACGTGTTACTCACCCGTTCGCCACTCTCCTGATAAATCAGAATCGTACGACTTGCATGCATTAAGCACGCCGCCAGCGTTTATCCTGAGCCGGGATCAAACTCTCCAAACAAAAATTTACTTGCTTTGAACCTTCCTTCCGCTATTCAGTTGTTAAGGTGCACAATCGCAATTGAATATTAGCACAAGTCCCAGGGCCTTGTCAACCGGAGAAAGGGGGACCTTTTACTCAACGGGGTTGATGCCGCGCCATCTCTCGAAGAGGTTATGCTCGATGTCAAAAAAGTCAAGCGCCTTGCCCACGGTGTGGTCCACGAGGTCCTGGATGGTCTGCGGGCGGTGATAAAAGGCCGGGATGGGGGGCATGATGATGGCCCCCATCTCCGCCAGCCGCTCCATATTCCTGATGTGCCCGATGTGCAGCGGCGTTTCCCGCACCAGCAGCAGCAGCTTCTTGCCTTCCTTGAGGGTCACGTCTCCGGCCCGGACCACCAGGTTGGAGGTATAGGAGTTGGCCAGGGCGGACATGGTCTTGACGGTGCAGGGGGCCACAATCATGCCGTCCCTCTTGAAGGAGCCGCTGGAGAGCCGGGCGGTAATGTCATTCACGTCGTAGGTGTAGTCGGCCAGGGCGATGACGTCCTCGGTCTTCCAGTCGGTCTCGTACTCGATGTTGATGCTGCCGGCGTCGGAGATTATCAGGTGGGTCTCCACGTCTTTCGCCTGGGAGAGCACCTCCATCAGCCGGACGCCGTAGATGGCCCCGGTGGCCCCGGTGATGCCGATTATCAGCCTCATTGACGCTCCTCTGGCCCGGTCTTTCTAAAGACCGGATAAAATCAGCCATATTATACAGGGAGAGTGGCGCGTCATGTCAAGCGGCGGCAGTAACCCCTGAGCGAATGATGATACCGGCCCGGTGGCTACTCGTTGTCCGTGGTGTAGTAGAGCAGCTCCTCGCTGTCTCTGGCCTTCAGCACCAGCCGGTTGCGCCCCACGATATCGGTAGGTGCCCCGGTGATGTCCTCTATCCGGTCGAAGATGTCGGGCAGCGGTCCGCCGGTGCGGGGCTGGCGTTGCTGCCACAGCTCGAGGGCCCGCACGGGGTCCCAGGGTACTACCGTCAGCTTGCCGTCGGCCGGTTTGAAGACCACGCCGGGCATGGTGGTGCCGCAGCGGAAGCAGCGGGCCGCCTGCTCGCTGGCCACCCCGCTGGCGAAGCCCTGCTCCACCTCGGCAAAGCCGCGCCGCCTGGCCACCGGGATGGCCGAGGGCTGGAGGCTGCGGAAGTCCACCCTGGCCCCGGCGCTCCTCACCGCCGCCTTGCGGCCGGCCCTGAGGTCCTGGCCGCTCAGGTAGCGGTCGATGGAGACGGCGGCCCGCTTGCCGGCGGCGATGGCGTCGATGATGTTGGACGGGCCGGTGACCACGTCGGCACCGGCAAAGACGCCTTTGAGGCTGGTCTCCAGGGTCAGCCCGTCGGCTTCAATAAAGCCTGACCTGTTGCGGGACACCTCGGGGAACTGGCTGGCGTCCGCCCGCTGGCCGATGGCGATGATGATGGTATCGGCGCCGATGGCCGGGGCCGGCCCCCCGGCGAACTTCGGGGCGAAGCGGCCCGACTCGTCCAGCACCGCGGTGCAGACGTTGGTCTCCAGGCCGGTGACCCGGCCCACCGCAGTGGTAATCCGGGAGACGCCCAGGCAGGAGTGGATGATGACCCCCTCCTCCTCCGCCTCCTCGATTTCCGGGTCCTGGGCCAGCATCCGGTCCCGGCAGGTGAGGTCGCGGGACTCCAGACAGACCAGGTGGACCTCTCTGGCCCCCAGGCGCACCGCGCTGCGGGCGGCATCGATGGCCACGCTGCCCCCGCCGATGACAGCCACCTTACTACCGAGGTCAACCTTCTCCCCCGAGTTGACCCGGCGCAGGAAGTCAAGGGCATTGATGATGCCCCGGGCGTCCTCACCGGGCAGCCCCAGCTTCTGGCTCTGGCCGCTGCCGGTAGCCAGGAAGACGGCCTTATAGCCCTGGCCCAGGACATCGGCCACTCTGGTTACCGGGGTGCCGGTCTTTATCTCGGCGCCCACCTCCGCTACCAGGCTGGTCTCGTTGGCCACGATGCGGTTGGGCAGCCGGTATTCCGGAATGCCGTAGCGCATCAGCCCGCCGGTTGCCGGGGCGGCCTCGAAGACGGTGACCGGGTAGCCTTGCCTCACCAGGTCGTAGGCACAGGACAGCCCCGCCGGGCCGGCCCCGATGACGGCTACCTTGTCCGTCTTGGTGGGGGCCACCGGGGAGGCCTGGTCCCGCCCGGTCTTGAGTTCCTCGTCGGCCATGTAGCGCTTCAGGGTGCGGATGGCCACCGGCTGGTCTACCTTCCCCCGCTGGCAGTCGGTCTCGCAGGGGTGGCTGCACACCCGCCCCAGCACCCCGGCAAAGGGGGTCTGCTCTCTGAATACCGTAATGGCTTTTTTTACCTGCCCCTCGGTAATCAGGTGGACGTACTCCTCGGCGTTGACGTGGGCGGGGCAGGCCAGGCGGCAGGGGGCGTCGCCGGGCTCGGCGTCCAGTCGGTTCAGCTTGCCGTACTTCCTGATAATTTCATCCAGGGGCCCGAACTCCAGGGCCCGCATGCCGCAGCTCAGCACGCAGATGGGCTTCAGCCCCTCCTCCAGGCGGTCAAAGCACATGGTGCACTTCAGCATGGGGGCGTCCGGCTCGTCATTGTGGTACTGGGGGGTGCCGTAGGGGCAGGCCGCCCAGCACTCCCGGTGGCCCCGGCACCTGTCCGGGTCCACCAGCACCGCCCCGTACTTCTCTTCCTTATAGATGGCCCGGTTGGGGCAGGCCTCCATGCAGGAGGGGGTGGCGCAGTGGTAGCACATTATGGGCAGCATGTGCAGCCTCACCCGGGGGTAGGTGCCCGTTTCCCACTGGTAGACCCGCATCGGCTTGGCCGGGCCGGGGGCGATATCATGCCACTGCTTGCAGGCCACCACACAGGCGTTGCAGCCGATGCAGCGGCTCAGGTCAACGAAGAAACCGTACTGCGTCATGGCTGCCCTCCCTGGTACTTCTCCACCTGGGCCACGGTGGTGGCGTGGGCCGGGGTGATGCAGCTCTCGAAGTCGCCGCCCATCAGCGTCGAGGCGGCGGCCCCGAAGTCAACCCCGTTTTCGTCCGGGATGTACTTGCCGCCGTGGCGGATGACGATGGCCCCCGGCATCAGCCGCGAGGTCACGTAGGCGGGCATCACCAGCCTCCCCCGGTCGTTATAGACGGTGACCAGGTCCCCGTCCCTGATGCCGCGGGCGTGGGCGTCCGGGGTGCTGATCCACACCCGGTGCTGGTAGACGTGGTTGCGCAGCCAGGGCTGCTCCCAGAAGAGGTAGTGCACCCGGTAGCGCTGGTGGGGGGCCATGACGAACAGCGGGTACTGTTTGACCAGCGGGTCGTCCATGCCCCGCACCGTCTTCTTGTAGACGGGGTAGGGCGAGGTATCCCCCCAGTCGCTGGGCAGGTTATCGTACAGCCGGCCGGAGTAGTCGTAGTGCTCGCCGGTGCCCCGGTTGGCCTCGTCGGCGATGTAGCGGGAATAGAGCTCTATCTTGCCGGAGGCCGTCTGGAAGGGTTTGCCCTCCTTGATTTGCTCATCGAAGCCGGTGAAAGGCTCGTCCTCCAGCTCGTCGCAGTTGATGAAAGCCCCCCGGGTGAACTCCTCCCAGGAGGGCACCTTGATGTTCCGCTGCTGGTAGTAGTCAATCACCAGCTGGTAGTTGTCCCGCTGGTAGCGTTCCCAGTCCTGGTCCCAGTTCTGGCTGGTGGTATAGTACCGGAAGTACTGCTTGGGGTCGATGCCCAGCTTCTCGGCCAGCTGGCAGAAGAACCAGCCCAGGGCCCTGGTCTCGCCCGGCGGCGGCACCACGCCCGGGCAGTAGTTGATGGCCTCGAAGCCGCCGTAGCCGAGGGTCTTGAAAACGTTCTTCTGCTCCCACATCCAGTCCAGTGCCGGCAGGATGATATCGGCGTGCCGGGCGGTGGGGGTCATGGTGCTCTGCATCATGCAGAAGAACTCCATGCGTTCCAGGGCTTCGAGCTGCTCGCTGGCGGTGTTGCAGGCGGTGACCAGGAAGTCCGAGCCGTGGGGCTTGTGCCCGCCGCCCCAGAAGAGGAACTTGGGGTTGAAGTCCTTGAGGATGGCCGGGTCGGCCTTCCAGCCCACCATCCGCATGTAGTCCTTCTCGCTCAAGTCGCCGCGGCGTACCTTGTCCAGCAGCAGCACCGCCTCCGCCCAGTAGTGGCTGCGGTGGGTCATCGGCACGTGGTAGTCCCCCGGCGGCCCCCAGGAGGCCTGTACCGGGATGTGGCGTGACGAGCCGACCTGCAGGGCCGGGCCGGCCCCCGGGGTGCCCCAGCAGCCCAGCATCGCCTGCAGGGCGGCGAAGGCCCGTACTGTGTTCTCGCCACGGCTCTTGCGGTTGGCGCCCCAGTGGTTCCACAGCCAGGCGGGCCTCTCGGTCATGATGAGCTGGGCCAGCCCGCGGATGGTCTCGGCGGGGACGGCGCACTGCTTTTCCGCCCACTCCGGGGTCTTCTCCACGCCGTCCTCCTCACCCATGACATAGCGCTGCCACTTCTCGAAGCCCTCGGGCTCGACGTACCTGGCCACGAACTCATTATCCCACCGGTCGGCCTTGAAGATGACGTTGGCCAGGGCCATGAACATGGCGGCGTCGGTGCCCGGTTTGATGGGTATCCACTGGTCGGCCAGCACCTCCGCCGCCGGGGTGTACTTGGGGTCGAAGATGATGACCCGCTTGCCCCGCTCCCGGCAGAGGCGGACGAACCAGGCGAACTGGAAGCCGGGGCCGCAGGAGCCCATGGTGGGGTCCATGCCCCAGATGACCACCATCTTGGAGTGGGCCAGCATGTCCGCCGGCGAGCCGGAGGAGTAGCCGGGGTAGTCCCAGCCCTTCTCCCCGGCGACGATATGGGCCATCATGCGGGTGGCGTCGAAGGAGCACCAGCCCCAGCTGTCGGTGCCCGCCCCCCAGAAGGAGAAGAGGCGCACCGCCGCCTCGTTGGGCATGTAGGGGATGATGATGGAGTACGGCCCGTACTTCTCCCGGACCTCCTGCATCTTGCTGGCGATGGTGCTGATGGCCTCGTCCCAGGAGATGCGGATGAACTTCCCCTCCCCCCGCTTGGCGCTGGGGTCGCGCTTCAGGGGGTAGATAATCCGGTCCGGGCGGTAGAGATAGCGGTAGAAGACCAGGCCCTTGGTGCAGGGGCGCCGCTGGAGGTGGGTCTTAATCAGCTGCTCCTCGGAGAGGGCCTCGTCCTCCCGCCCCACGCCGGTGTTGTATCGGTCGTCCGGCTCGGTGCGGATGACCTTGCCGTCCTTGACCGTGGACTTGAAGACGCACTGGTGGTTGGAGCCGCAGTTGGCGGCACAGCCGTGGTAGACGGTCTTTACCCCTTTATCCTCGGCAGGGGTAGCGGCGGGCCTGGCGGCGGAGTCCTGAGACATGGTGCTGAAATCCTCTCTTCCCTGGCGGGCGGGTGGGTCATGGTACGGCGCAGGGATTAACCTTGCCCGCTTAAATAGTAACAACCACCGGTCGGCCCTGTCAAAAAGCGGGCAGTAGCCAGAGGCCGGTGAAAAACGGTATATTAGTGATAATGGACGAGATGACCAGCCATAAGATTTTCTTCGGCGATGCTGCCAGGGTGCTCAGGGAGCCCCTAGTTGGGTTTTACAATTTCCTTAAAACTGATACAATAAACAAAACTAGGGATTAGGTAAGTATGACAAAGCATTTGATTTACTTTGGCGATGCCAGAGAGGTTCTAAGGCAGTACGTTCAAGGCGATTCAGTTCAGCTAATGGTGACCTCTCCACCATACTGGAACGTGCGGGATTATGGCCACCCCTCTCAGATAGGTTACAGAGACACTATGGATACTTATTTGGATAGGTTAGATGATGTGTGGCGGGAAGTCGTTAGAACCCTGTTACCTGATGGGAAATTGGCTATTAACATTGGTAATATATATTACTCAGAGCCTGGAGAGGAAAGACGGACAACAGCAAATCTTAACCTACTAATGTGGGAGAGACTGTCTAGATTCGAAAAGCTAAGGTTTATGGGGACCATATACTGGAAAAAGACCACATCAAGGGCAGGAGCAGTACTCTTTGGTTCTTACCCGTACCCTAGCAACTTCATGGTTTCGAATGCTATTGAAATGATTTTCATTTTCCGAAAGATAGGGCAACGTGAAGTATCGCCAGAGATAAAGAAGAGTTCAAAAATATCA
>JAZDIY010000221.1:0-12494 GCA_043804445.1 Chloroflexota bacterium
GCCACCTCCGGCTGCATCCCGGCCACGAAATACTCCCTGGGCACGCCGAGGCGGAGCCCCTTGAGGTCACCGGCCAGGCACTTTGCGTAGTCGGGCACCGGCTCCGGCACCGAAGTGGAATCACGGGTATCGTAGCCGGCGATGGCGTTGAGCACCAGAGCGCTGTCGGCGACGTCGCGGGTGAGGGGGCCAATCTGGTCCAGGGAGCTGGCGAAGGCCACCAGGCCGTAGCGGCTGACCCGGCCGTAGGTGGGCTTGAGGCCGGTGACGCTGCAGAACCCGGCCGGCTGGCGGATGCTGCCGCCGGTGTCCGAGCCCAGGGCGCAGGCCGCCTCGCCCGCGGCCACCACCACCGCCGAGCCCCCACTGGAGCCGCCGGGCACCCGGTCAAGGTCCCAGGGGTTGTGGGTCACGAACAGCGCCGAGTTCTCCGTGGACGAGCCCATGGCGAACTCGTCCATGTTGGCCTTGCCGATGACCACCGCTCCGAAGCCGGTCAGCCGCTCCACCACGTGGGCGTCGTAGGGGGGGACGAAGTTCTCCAGCATCCGGGAGGCGCAGGTGGTGCGTACCCCCCGGGTGCACATGTTGTCTTTGATGACCACCGGGATGCCTGTCAGGGGGAAGGCGTCACCGGCGGCAAGCCGGGCATCGGCCCGCGCCGCCTGCTCCAGGGCCAGCTCCCCGGTAACGGTGACCAGGGCCTGGAGGGCCGGCTCCACCCGGCAGGTACGCTCCAGGCAGGCCCGGGTGAGCTCCACCGAGGACAGCTGCCGCGATTCGAGCAACTGCCGCGCCTGGTTTATGGTCAGCCGGTTAAGGTCAGTCATCAGCCTCGTCCTCCTTGGCAAGCTCGCGCCAGCCTTCCCACCCCTCCCGGAACAGGAAGGCCACGATAAGCAGGCCGACGATGGGGTCAGCCTGCCAGAAACCGAACAGGTAGTTGGCCCCCAGGCCCAGCAGCAGGGCTAGGGAAAGCAGGGCACAGGCCAGGGTCTCTTTAGCGTCGGCCATCAGGGCCCGGCTGCCGAGTTGCTGGCCGGTGCGGTATTTCTGCCAGGTGAGCAGCGGCATCAGGACCAGCGACACCGCCGCGATGATTATCCCCGGCAGCGAGGGCCGGGGGGCCTCCCCCAGCAGCAGCTTGCTGGCCGACCCGTAGAGGATATAGGCCCCCAGCACCAGAAAGGTGACGGCCACCAGCCTCATGGCCCGCCGCTCCCGCCGTTCCTCCGCCTCCGGCGACAGCTGCCGGTGGGGGGCCAGCCGCCAGATTAAGACCAGGCCGGAGAGCGACTCCACGACGCTGTCCAGCCCGAAGCCGACCAGGGCGATGCTGCCGGCGATGATGCCGAAGACCACCGAGACCGCCGCCTCCAGGACATTGTAGCCGACCGTGAAGTACTCCAGGTAGAGCCCTTTCCGGAACAGCCGCAGATTACGCTGGTTCATCAGGGATGACCGGGCGGCCCCCCACCCTATTCCAGCACCGCCCGCACCCGGAAGCAGTCAGCCTCCCGCCGGGGGGCGTTGGCCAGCACCTCCTCAACGGGCAGCGAGGCGGCCACCTCGTCCTCCCGGAGCACGTTGCGCAGGTCAATGGACTGGGCGGTGGGGGGCACCCCGCCGGTATCGGCCCGCTGCAGCACCTCAAAGTTCTCCAGCAGCTGCGATAGCTGCCCCTGGAACTTGTCCACCTCGGCCTCGGTCAGGCCCAGCCGGGCCAGCCGGGCGATGTGCAGCACCTCTTCGCGGCTTATCTTCATGGCCTGCCTCCCCGGGTAATACGGGTCTAATTATAGCGCCGGTATCTCACCACCGGCAACCGCCCGCCGTTCAGGCAGCGTGCCGGTTCAGGGGCTGCCACTTGCCCAGGCTGAAAAGGCGGGGGAAGAGGACCTTGCGCGTCTCCTCCACGGCGAAGAGGGCCCCGCCCGCCATCAGGGCGATGCCCCACTCACCCAGGCTGAGGGGCACCGTGCCGAAGGCCGCCTGCAGGAAGGGCAGGTAAATCACGCCGAGCTGGAGGGTAACCGCCGTGGCGATGGCGGCCAGCAGCCACCGGTTACGGAAGACGCCGATACTGAAGACGGTATGCTCGTCGGAGCGGGCGTTAAAGGCCCGGAACCACTCGAAGCAGACCATGGTACAGAAGGCAACAGTGCGGGCCTCGGCCAGGCCCATCCTGCCCTGGGCCCAGCTGAAGACCAGGAAGACACCCACCCCCATCATTCCGGCCAGGAAGCCGATGCGGAGGAGCAGGCCGGGGAAGAGGAGCCCCACCCCGGGGTGGCGCGGGGGCTGCCTCAGCTCGTCACCGGACTTCGGCTCCAGCCCCAGGGGGATGGCCGAGGCGGTATCCGTCACCAGGTTGACCCAGATAATCTGCACCGCCAGCAGGGGGGCCTTGCCCAGGAACAGGATGGTGAGGAGCAGGGCCAGCAGCTCACCCAGGTTGGTGCTCAGCAGGAAGAAGATGACGTTGCGCAGGCGCTGAAAGATGGCCCGCCCCTCCTCCACCGCCGACACCACCGAGGCGAAGTTATCGTCGGCCAGCACCATATCGCTGGCCTCCTTGGCCACATCGGTACCCTTGATACCCATGGCGATGCCGATGTTGGCCGCCTTGAGGGCGGGGGCATCGTTGACCCCGTCCCCGGTCATGGCCACCACGTGCCCCCGGGCCTTGAGGGCGTTGACTATCCTCAGCTTGTGCAGGGGCTCGATGCGGGCAAAGACCGGGATGGCCTCTATCTGCGCCGAGAGCTCCTCATCGCTCATCGCCTGGAGCTCGGGCCCGCTGACGGCCCGGCCATCCGCCAGGCCCAGCTGGCGGGCGATGGAGGCGGCGGTTACCGGGTGGTCGCCGGTAATCATCTTCACCATAATACCCGCCTGGCAGCACTGCCGTATCGCCTCCCGGGCCTCCGGGCGGGGCGGGTCGGCCATACCCGACAGGCCCACGAAGACCAGCCTGCCCCGGATGTCCTCGTCCCGCAGCTGGTCCAGGCCGGAGGGGAGCTCCAGGTAAGCCGTGGCCATCACCCGCATGGCATCCGAGGCCATGGCCGTGTTGGCCTGCATAATCTGCCACCGTTCCGCCTCCCCCAGGGGGACCACCGTGTCCTCTCTCTGCAGGCAACGGCTCAAGCCCAGCAGCCGCTCCACCGCCCCTTTGACGTAGACCACCCGGCCCCCGTCCGCCGGGTGCAGGGTGGCCATGTACTGCTTCTCGCTCTGGAAGGGGATCTCGTCCAGGCGGGGGAAGGCCGCCTCCAGCTTTTCCTTGTTCAGGCCGGCCTTGGCCGCCGCCACCACCAGGGCCCCTTCGGTGGGGTCACCGAAGATGCTGCAGCAGGGCTCATCCAGGCTGAGCAGGGCATCGTTACAGAGCAGGCCGATTTTCAGGTGCCGCACCAGGGCAGGCTCGTCCCCGGCCACCACCGCCTGCCCGTCACGGCGGAACTCCCCCAGCGGCTGGTAGCCCTCGCCGGTAACCTCAATCAGCCGGCCGTCAACATAGAGACGCCGCACCGTCATCTCGTTCATGGTCAGTGTGCCCGTCTTGTCCGAGCAGATCACGGTGGCCGACCCCAGGGTCTCCACCGCCACCAGCCGGCGGACAACCGCCTGCCGCCGGGCCATGAACCGCATGCCCACCGCCAGCACCACCGTCACCACCGCCGGCAGCCCCTCGGGGATGGCGGAGACGGCGGCGGCCACCGCCAGCAGGAAGACCTCCAGCCACCCCAGGCCGCGGAGCAGCCCCACCACCACCAGCAGGCCGCAGATACCCAGGAAAAGGACGATGATAAACCGGCTCAAGCGGGCGATACCCCGCTGGAGGGGGGTCGGCTCGGGGGTAACCTCGGTAATGGCGGTGGCAATCCGGCCGATCTCGGTGGACATGCCGGTGGCCACCACCAGGGCCGCCGCCCGCCCGTAGGTCACGATGGTGCTCATGTACACCATGTTCTTCCGGTCGGCCACGGGCAGCCCCTCACCGAGCGGCTCGGTACGCTTCTCCACCGCCATGGACTCGCCGGTGAGGGCGGCCTCGGTCACCTGCAGGTTGGAGACCTCCAGGAGCCGGGCGTCGGCCGGCACCCGGTCACCGGACTCCAGCAGTACCACGTCGCCGGGCACGATGTCTTGGGCGGGCACCACCGTCACCCTGCCCTCACGCCTCACCCTGGCCCGGGGGGCCGCCAGACGGATGAGGGCCTCCATGGCCTGCTCGGCACGGGTCTCCTGCAGGTAGCCGATGACGGCGTTGAGGAACAGCACCCCCAGGATAACCCAGGCATCCAGGAAGTGCGCCACCGCCAGCGAGACGACCGCGGCGACGAGGAGGACGTATATCAGCGGGCTGAAGAACTGCTGCAGGAAGACCTTGAGCGGCGGGGTCTTGGGCTTACCCACCAGATGGTTGGCCCCGTACCGCTGCCACCGCTCCCGGGCCTCGGCCTCGGTGAGGCCGGCGCACCGGGAACCCAGCCGCGACAGGGCTTCATCCAGGGTGAGACTGTACCAGCTATCCGCCATGTTCCCCCGGTAATATATTAGCTCATTTGGCCCGACGGGGGAATAGGGAAAGGGGGCAACGATGGCCGCCGGCTAGTCCCCGATACCGGTTATCAGCGTCCCGGCGTAGGCCGGCCTGGCCGCCACCGCGGCGAAGACGCGGTTGCCCTCCACCCGCACCAGCCCGGTAACCGTCTGACCGTTACCGATATCCCGGTCGGCCCGATATACCGTCACCCCATCCCGGTCAGTGACCGCCAGCCCGGTATCGTTGAGATACCGCTCCACCACGGGCGAGACCAGGAAGCCGGGGAGGCCCGAGCTGACCACCGCCAGCACCCCCAGGTCAAGGTCAGCGATGCTGCCGCCGCTCATCATCAGCCGGGCGATCTGGCCAGTGTCGATCGGCTGCGCCGAATACAGGCCGGCCGCCGCCACCTTGAGCATGGCCACGGTACGTATGGTGTTCATCATGCCCAGCGCCTTCTCATCGGCATCATGGGCCACCAGTTTGAGCAGGGCCTGGCTCGGTCTGACCAGGGCTACCCCCGCCAGCCGGGTGCTGCCGCCATCGGGCAGGGCGGCCACCGCCTCCAGGCCCTCCCCGTCATCGTACGGCTTGAAATCGTTATTGGTAATGGCCGTTTTCAGGGCCTCCACCGCCGGCCCGGAGCCGGGCACAAAGTAGATGGTGTCGCCGCGGAGCATCTTCCAGCCGCCCTGGACCACATCATCGAGCCGGGCGTAAACGCCCCCGGCCTCGGCAGCACTGCCCAGGGTAATACCGAAGCCGAAGCCAAGGTCATCGGCCACCGGCACCCCCCAGACCGCCAGGGAGACCACGGCCACATCGGCCGGGGCCCCCATCATGGTCGCCGGGATAACGGTAGGGCTCTCCTGCCTGAAGTACACATAGACATCCAGGTCGGTGTTGGGCCCCATGGTGGCGGCCAGGTTACTGGCGGCGGGGGCCGCCGCCGGGGTGCTCACCCCCGGCTGACAGCCGGTAGCCACCGCCGGCACCGCCAGCAACAGGGCCAGGAAGGGGAGCACCAGCCCGGTCTTCAGTTTACCGTTCATCTCAAAACACCAGCCTTTCATCGGCTTTAGTAGACCGGCGTTGCCCACCGGTATACTAACTATACTATATAACGCCAAAACAATCATTTGGTTACTGATACCTGGGGCTGCCGCCGCCACCTCGCCCTGCTTCATCTCGGCCAGCAGGGCCAGACCGGGGTCAAACCCTGCTATAATGGAAAGATGATGAGGCTCAGGCTGGTCTTTGCCATTATCAGCACCACCCTTGAGGAGGCCGCCCTGGTGATAATCGTCCTCTGGGGGCTGCCGCAGCTGGGCATCCGCCTCCCCCTGGGCGGCCTGATTGCCCTCATGGTAGCCTGGGGGGCTTTTTCCGTTTTTATCTACCGCATGGGCAGCCGGGCCCTGCGGCAGAAGCCAACGGACGGCCTGCCCGCCATGCCGGGCGGCACCGGTAAGGCAGTGACCCACCTCGACCCGGAGGGACTGGTCAGCATCAGGGGGGAGCTGTGGGTAGCTAAATCAGCCGGAGGGAAAATCGAAAGCGGCGCGGCGGTAACCGTGGTGGCACAGGACGGCCTCAAGCTCACCGTCCGGCCGACCGGGGCCGGAGAAACATAGTCAGGTAGACGGGCCGGGCCCTCTTTATGAGGTAGGCCAAGGCCCCCGGCCCGGCCGCTTGAGACTACCTGAAGCCGGTCTTGATAGGGAACAGGCTTGGTGTTAAGATAGACATCGGAGCACTGGTACAGGATCACCACACGGGCAAGAGGTGCGTTCTATAGAGAGCATGAACCATGTTTGCTAAGACCCTGCCGGACAGACTGGGCCCGGCAGGATCGTGGCTACGCTCATCAGACACGGTCACCGGGCTGGTACTGGCGGTAGTGGTGGGGCTGATGTCCGGACTGGGGGCGGTAGCCTTCAGATGGCTGATAAAAAGCTTTCAATCCCTCTTTTTTGGTGGCGGTAGCCAGCTGCTGCCCTTTCTGGGTGATTACTACGTCATCCTTATGCCCGTGGCCGGCGGCCTGTTGGTAGGCCCGCTGGTGTACTTTCTGGCGCGCGAAGCCAGAGGCCACGGCGTGCCCGAGGTGATGGAAGCGGTGGCCCTCAAAGGGGGACGGATACGGCCCCGGGTATCCCTGGTAAAAGCACTGGCCTCTTCCATCTGTATCGGTAGCGGCGGCTCCGTCGGGCGTGAGGGCCCGATTGTGCAAATCGGCTCTTCCTTCGGGTCGTCGATAGGTCAATGGCTCAAGTTGCCCGATGAGAACGTCAAAGTGCTGGTGGCCTGCGGCGCCGCCGGTGGCATCGCCGCCACCTTTAATGCCCCGATTGCCGGGGTGTTTTTCGCCTTGGAGGTAATACTGGGCAGGGTGGTTACCCGCCGGTTCGCCTACGTTGTTATCAGCGCCGTCGTCGCCGATTCTATCGCTCAGGTGTTTCTGGGGAACACGCGGGCTTTTGACATCCCGGCCTTCGGCGTCGTCAGTGCCTGGGAGTTCTCATTCTACGTCGTGCTCGGTATCCTGGCCGCCCTTACCGCCACGGCCTTTACCCGTGTCCTCTACTGGTGCGAGGACCGGTTCGATTCCCTGAAGATGCCCGGGTACCTCAAACCGGCCCTGGGCGGCCTGGCCATCGGGGTAATTGGTCTTTATAGCCATGACCTTTTCGGGGTGGGGTACGAGGGTATCGCCAAGGCGCTCTCCGGACAACTGGGCATCTTAATGCTCCTGCTGCTGTTTACCCTCAAGATAGCGGCGACCTCACTTACCCTGGGCAGCGGCGGCAGCGGCGGTATCTTCGCCCCGAGCCTCTTCATCGGGGCCATGCTGGGCACCGCCGTGGGCTCGGCATTTGGCCTGGTCTTCCCGGCCATCACCGCACCGCCGGGTGCCTATGGTATCGCTGGCATGGCCGCGGTCTTCTCCGGCGCCGCCCGGGCCCCATTTTCGGCAATACTGATCATCTTTGAGATGACCGGTAACTATGCCATAATACTGCCCCTGATGACGGCGGTGGTCATCAGTACCATTGTCAGCCGGGCCATCAGCCGTGATTCGATATATACCCTGAAACTGCTGCGCCGTGGCGTTGATATTGAACAGGAAGATATTACGGATGTCATGCGTACCGTCACGGTAAAAGAGGCGATGACCAAGGACTTCCCCACGGTACCGGCTACCATGAAGGTAGACGGGCTTATCAGTCTATTCCAAAAGTCAGGCCACCACGGTTTTCCGGTGGTAGATAAAAACGGGCTGCTGGCCGGCGTGGTTACCCAGGTCGATTTAGAGCGACAGCTGGAGGCGGCTTCAGCCGACAGCCAGCTTACCGCCGGCGACATTGCCACCAAGCATCCGTTCGTGGCCTATCCCGACCAGTATTTAGATAGACTGCTCGATAATATCGACGACGCGGAGGCCCGCATCCCTGTCGTCAGCCGGGAAGACGGCCAGCACCTCCTGGGCGTGGTGGGCCGTCACGAAATCATTGCCGTTTATCGGAAGAGGACCAGAAGACGTTTACCGACGAAAACGGAAAAGGGCTAAAGAACACACCCGGCTGCGGGGATGGGAGCCTAACCCTGGTCCAGTATCTGGGGGTGGAATAGCAGGTATAATAGCGAACCGAAGCAGGGAATTAGTATTATCACTATGGCCCACGGTGGCTTATGACCACCGAATATCCGCTGCCGGAACGCCAGGTCGTGGAGCGAAACCCCGGCCAGTATCCAGTGTATGATACCAAACAGGATGATCCTGAGAATCCATTCGGGATCCATGTTACTACTCCCGCCGGATTTTTCCCGCCAGACACACCCCGATTCAGGTAGTGGTACACCGGCTACTGTCTCGGAATATTGAAATCTGGCATACTGTCCCGTCGGTATCGATATGAGGTGCCGCCACTACTTGATAAGCTCTGTCATCCGGGAAGCTGCTTTCCCATTTCTCAACCTGGTCACGGTCGAGGACGTCCGATATCCGGCATTCCGGATGGCACGGGGCGTCAAGATGATGCAGGTGCCGATAGCAAGCCAGGCCGGTGCCATCACCGAAAGCGTCCACCATCTTTGAGTTCATATAACGGATCCTGTAGTCCGGACCGGTTATGATGATACCGTCGCCTATCCCGTCCAGAACGCTTAATAATTTGTCTCTTTCTCTGACGATTATAGCATCCAGTTGCCGGGACCTTTCCGACTGATTCCTGGCGTTCCCCACCAGGGCGCCAATTACACCGGCGAAGATGGTAAAAATTAACATCCTGAGCAACGGGTCAGGAAACGGGGAGATAAAAAAAGCCCGGGGCAGGAAAACAATAAAGGCAATCATGGTAACAATCAGGGCACCCCGGACCCGGGCAGTATAACCGGCATAGATTATCGGCGCCAGAAAAAGAAGACGGTGTATATCATGCACACCGTAGAAAAAGCTGCTGCGAAAGGCGTCCCATACCGCCCATTCAGCCAGTTCGCCAAAGTAGTAGAACAGGGTACAGAATACCAGGAGCAAGGGCATGATGAATCGCCTGAAAGTAGCCTTATGCATCATCTCCACTTTCCTCCCCGACCGGTCCTTCCCCGGTCATTCTCTCACCAGGCGACTTTTGATTTCAGCCACAGCCGCAGCACCGCCGCCAGCTTACGACCTGCCATCAGCAGGATGGCAGAGATGCCTATTAGCGGCAGAAAAACGATGTAGGCCAGTCCCCTCAGTGACCCCGTTACCGCCAGCATCAGGCCTCCCTTAACCTGACTTCTCCGCCGCCGGTCACCTATAATTACCCGGCTTTTAATCTTCCATCACCTCCCTGCCGGCTCCACCGGATAAGGTCAATGCCCGATTTCAGCCAGTCACTTCTGGCCAGTGGCTACCGGCTGCGGCGGATGAGACATATCGCCCCGCTCACTGTTCCATAAGAGCCGCCACAGGAAACGGCCAACATGGACCAGGGCCTCGAATGCCCCCCAGAGCATGACCACCACGGTAGCCAAAGCTATGAGCAACAGTATAAAAACGGCGGCCAATCCCATACCACCACCTCACACATTTGCCTCCACCACCTCTTCACGGCTGACTCTCGGCAGGCACCGATGGGCCAGCCAGATGACCAGCGAAGCATCAGCACCAGCCCCGCCGGGATTTTGTTGACATCATTTCGCCACCTCCGCTTTATCGCGGTCAGTGTCGGCTGCCTGGTTTAACTTTTGCCGACGCTGAATAATCCAGTACAAACTGGTCATCACCGCCGCCACGCCGAGGAGTACCGGCGGCACCGCCCCCATGGCCCGTTCCACATTAACGGTCACCGGTTCGGAGCCAAGAGTGGGCAGCCCCAGCTGGTCGAAGGGAACGGGAGAGAGATACAGCCAGGAGGTGCCCCCCACCTCGTTCTCCCCGTAGATATGATTTACATATTTATCCGGCGAGGCAGTGATACGCCCCCTGGCTTCGGCGATGAGCTCCTCCCGCTCGCCCAACTGAAGGGCGCCGGTAGGACATGTCTTAACACAGGCTGGCTCCAGGCCCGCACTCAACCGGTCAGCGCAAAAGGTGCACTTACGGATCCAGGGTAACGCTTTATCCCACTCATAAGTGGGGATACCGAAGGGACAGGCCACCATGCAGTAGCGGCAGCCAAAGCATTTTTTATCGTCATATAGCACCGGCCCCTCCGGGGTCTTCTGTAGGGCACCTACCGGGCAGGCGGCCACACAGGCGGGATGCTCGCAGTGCATACACTGGGCCTTGGTAAAGACCCAGTGAAATTTGCCGTTATAATCCAGCTCGGTAAAGCGTATCCTCGTCCAGGTATGGGCCGACAAACTTGGGGGGTTTTCGTAACTACCCCGATTCTTGGCATCTACCCCGTTTTCCCGGTCAGGGATATCCTCGTCGCTTTCGTTCCACTGCTTGCAGGCCACCTGACATCCCCGGCAACCGGTACACATCGTGGCATCGTGCAGGACTGCTTTACTCATCGCTCACCCTCCTTCTACTCCAAGTGCCGCCCCAGGAAACGGCTAACGTAAACCAGGGCCTTGAATGCCCAACCTTACAACGACGGCCAATTCCATACCACCACCTCACGCCTTTGCCTCCACCACCTCTTCGTGGCCGACTATCGGCAGGAACCGATGGGCCAGCCAGATGACCAGCAAAGCATCAGCGACCAGCCCCACCGAGATGGCGAACTCCATCCAGTGAGGGAAGTAAACGGTACCGGGCCGCATCGCCAGGGCCAGCAGGCTCACGTTGAAGCGGTTAAGCACCAGCCCCAGGATGACCAGCACCGCGGTCCAGAACACCCAGCCCCGGTTTTCCCGCACCGCGGGCATCGAGAAAAGGACCATCGGCAAAATGACCCCGATGATTATTTCCGCCCACCACAGCAGGTTCACCGGATAGGCGGAGAAGACCATGGTAATTTCTCCCGCCACCGCCAGGTCCACCACCTTCAATATCAGATAAAGGGCCAGGATGAAAGGAATCGCCCTGGCCAGACCACTGAGCACGTCCAGGCTTAATTTGTGCCCGAATACCTTGGTGCTGAGCGTTGACTCGAAGATGACCATGGCCGGCCCTACGGCGATAGCTGAAGTGAGGAAGAGGATGGGCAATATCGGGGTGTACCACAAAGGGTGCAGTGTTACCGGCATCATCAGCAGCATCGACCCCAGAGAAGACTGGTGCAGTGTGGAGAGGACCACCCCGGCAATGACCAGGGGTATCTGTATCGCCCGGATGAAGCGCAGCGGGACGTGCCATTTGAAGCGCTCAAAAACGGCCGGACTGAACTCAAGAGCCAGCACGGCGGTATATGTCATCACACATATCGCCACCTCAAACAGAGGGGAATGGATGTTCCAGTAGATGAGGGCATGCCAGATGTACCAGGGCTGCCCCAGGTCTATCAGCAGGGCCAGTATCACCAGCGTGTAGCCCAGGAAAGCGGTCAGCACCGCCGGCCTCACCACCGGGTGGTACTTCTTCAGGTTAAAGACGTAGACCGCCCCCGCCAGGGTGAACCCGCCGGCGGCCAGGGCCACCCCGCAGTACAGGTCAAAGCTTATCCACAGCCCCCAGGCCCGCCCATCACTCAGGTTGCTTATCGCCCCCAACCCGTTAAGGTAACGGATTATCATTACCACCAGACCGGTGACAACCAGGACGCTCAAGACTAGGGTGCCGGCCGGGAACGAACGTTTCTCTGCTATCATTTTCCACCTCTACTTTATCGCTGTCACTGTCGGCTAGCCGGCATTATCTCATGCCGTCGGCGGATAATCCAGTAGATACCGGACTCACCGCCGCCACGCCGAGGAGCCCCGGCGGAACCGCCCCCATGGCCCATTCCACATTAACGGTCACCGCGTTGGAGCCGAGGTCAGGAAACCCGAGCTTCTCAAAAGGAACCGGCTAACCTGAGCCAAGGCCTTAAAGGCTCCCCAAAGCATGACCACGGCGATGGCCAGAGCTATCAGCGCTATCCCTAGAGCTATCATCGGCCCCATTTCTGCACCTCCTCCCCAGCGATAACTCCCGGTCTTTCCCCAAGGCGGCTTCTATCCGCCCGGCAACAGACTACTTAGCCCTGGCTTCCACCTCGACCGTCTTCTGCCGAACCGTTTTAGCCAGCTGTTTTGCCCGGGCTTCCTTGATGGCGATATAGAGACCGCCAATGTTCAGATACCAGACGAACACCACCGGCAAGAGAATGATTGGTATTGCGATTAGCAGCGCCACGATAACTTGCCATTCCATCTTCTTTGTCCTCCTTTCAGGATTTCCGCCTTCCCTTTTTCAGGACGGTGGCTAAGCCGTTTTAGCCGCCGTAGCCCCCTTTTCCTGAGCCAGCCGTTTCGCCCGGGCTTCCTTGATGGCGATATAGAGACCGCCAATGTTCAGATACCAGAC
>JAZDIY010000222.1:0-3842 GCA_043804445.1 Chloroflexota bacterium
TTCATAAAGCGTTACCTGATGGCCGCGCTCAGCCATGACCCGGGCCGCCTCCATACCCGCCAGTCCTCCCCCCACCACCATCACCTGCTTCCGCCTCCGGGCCGGCCTGATGGCAAACTCCTGCTCCCGGCCCGTGGCCGGGTTGACCACGCACGATATCGAGGGGAACTTGGCATAGTCCCGGCTGATACACCCCAGGTTACAGCAGATGCAACGGTTGATGTCGTCCAGGCGGCCCTCTTTGACCTTGCTGGGCAGTGCCGGGTCAGCCAGCAGCGGTCTCCCCCAGGCGATAAAATCGGCCTGGTGCTGCGCCAGCACCTTCTCCGCCAGCACCGGGTCACCCAGCTTACCCACGGTGATTACCGGCACCGTGACCACCTTCTTTATCGCCTCGGCCAGGTACACGATGGCCCCATCGGGCAGCAGATAGGGCAGGAACTGCCACTGGGTGGTCTCATGGGAACTGGCCGAGACATGCAGGGCATCGGCACCGGCCGCCACCAGCAGCGGCGCCTGCCGGCGGCTCTCCTCGATGGTGATGCCGCCCTCCATGCAGTCGCTCCCGTTCATCCTGAAGATGAGGGGGAAATCAGGGCCGACCGCCTGGCGGGTAGCCCGCAGGATTTCGCAGGCAAACCGGGCCCGCTTCTCCGTGGTACCGCCGTACTCGTCGATCCGCCGGTTGTAGAAGGGCGACAGGAAGGCCCCGATAAGGTAGCCGTGGGCACCGTGGAACTCCACGGCATCGAAACCAGCCTCTTTGGCCCGCCGGGAGCCTGCGACGAGGAAAGCCACTTCCCGCTGGATATCCTCTTTGGTCGCCTCCCGCGGGGTGTACCCCGTCCTGACCCAGGGCACGTGCGATGGCCCCATGACATCCAGCTCCTCGGGGGTATCCGGGGTATCAATACCCGCCCGGCGGCGGTAGCTGAGAAAGACCCCGAGCTGGTTGAGCTGAATACAGGCTTTGGCCCCGCCGGCGTGGATGGCCTCGGTCAGCCGGCGCAGGCCGGGAATGAACTTATCGTCATAGATGGCGATGGAGCGCCGGTTCCAGGTACTGTAGCTGGCGCGGGCCGCTCCGCAGGTGACCATCCCCACCCCACCCTTAGCCCGTTCGGCGTAGTAAGCAATCTGCTCGTCACTGATATAGCCGTCATGAGCCTGATTGCTCATCATGGGGGCCATGATGAGCCGGTTTTTCAGCTCCATGGCGCCTATTTTACCCGGCTCAAAGAGCCGGACCAGGGGCGGCGGGGAAGACATTGATTAATACCTCCTTAGAAGTCGTCCAGCAGTACGCCGGGATTCAGGATATCGTTGGGGTCAAAGAGCTTCTTGATGTCTTTGACCAGCTGGTAATTCTTTCTGCCGTACCGGGCCAGGTAGAAACTGTTGCGGAAGCGGGAGAACTGGCCCCACTCGCCGGGGCAGGTGCCGAACCTCAGATTTATCTCGGCCTCCCGGACGCTTACCTCGTCCATAGCCTTTATCTTATCGGCGTCAGACATTTCCTTGGGAAAGATGTAGGCCAGGTGCAGGGTCAGGGCGCCCAGGTGACCCAGCACGTAGCCGTGTACCTTCTCCAGTGTGGGCATACCTTTGCTAAAATCAACGCAGGCCTTCATGCAGTCCACCAGGTCCGGTATGGTGGAGACCACCTCAGCCCCCTTGAAGCCCACCCCGGCCGTGTCCTGCAGGAGATAGGGCAGCATCACCTCTCTTACCCGCCAGATCTTCTCCCAGTACTCTAAGTCCTCGATTTTTTCCATCTTTAGCGGCTTCAGGTTCCGGTATATCCGGTGCAGGCTATCGACCTTGGCCGAGGTCTCCTCCCGCGTCTGGCCGATGAAATGGGCCAGCAGGACATGCCCGACGGGCGGATCCAGCCCCTGAATCCGGCAACCAATCGCCGCCGATTCCTGGTCCAGGAACTCCCAGAAGACCGGCGGCGGCGTCTTCCCCCAGTATCCCTCCTGGACGGCCCGGGCGGCGTCCTCGGTCTTCTCGAAGAAAGCCACGCTATAGGCGTTCTGCATGGCCGGCAGCAACCTCATCCTGATGTTGGTCACCACGCCCAGCAGCCCGTCCCCACCGATAAAGTAGTTACCCAGGTCAGTACCGGCTGGCTTGCGGAGGCTTTTGGTCCCCGTCTCCAGGATTTCCCCGGTGGGCAGGATCGTCTCCAGGCCCAGCACGTAGTCCCTGGGTTTGCCGATACAGGAGTCAACAATGTGGCCGCTGGTATTGTTGACGATGATGCCCCCCATGCTGGCCACCTTACGGCTGCCCGGTACTATGGGCAGAAAGTAGCCCTGCTTACTCAGCTCATTGGTCACATCAATCACCCGGCAGCCCGGCCCGCACTCAAAGTAGCCGTACTCCGGGTAGATGTTCACATGGTTCATCTTGACGGTATTCAGCACGATGCCCTTGTAATTATAGGCTACTGCCCCGGTGTGGCCGGTACCCGAGCCCCTGGGGAATACCGGGATTTTCCTGGCGTTGGCAAACTTCATCAAGGAGCTTACTTCCTCCGCCGAATTCGGCATTACCACCAGATAGGGCAGGGTGTCCTTGTTGACCTCGGGGGTAAAACAGTCCAGGGCATTGTTGATTCTTTCCAACATGTTACTGGAAATAGTCTCGGCCGGTATGACACCCGCCAGTTCCCGCTGCAGTGTCTCACTATCGTATTCTGGATATTTAGCCATGATTCGTTACCCCTTCTTTAAGCACAATTTGCCAGACCTGTCCGGAAACGATGCCATCCCGCCTCATTCCCCGATGGCCTCCAGTAACAGCTCGGCGAGGTCCATAACCTTCAGCCGGTCTTCAGCCCCGACGTTCTTAACGCCGTCTTCCATGTTGATTAAACAGTAGGGACAGGCAGTTACCACTATTTCTGCTCCGGTCGCCAGGGCTTCCCTGGCGCGGATGTCACCGAGCCGGGCTTCCTCCTGGCTGAAGTCAGCCCACATCCGCCCGCCGCCGCCGCCGCAACAGAGGCCCTCCTCCCGGCAGCGGGCCATCTCCACCAGCTCGATGCCGGGGATGCTCTTCAACACCTGCCTCGGCGCCTCGTAGATATCGTGATGCCGGCCCAGGTAACAGGGGTCCTGGTAGGTTACCTTCTTCTCCAGCCGCTGGCCGACGGTACGCTGGCCCCGCTCCATCAGTGCCAGGATAAACTGCGTATCGTGCTTCACCTCAAGACTACGCGTCATCTCTTCGGGGTACAGGTTGACGAAGCTGTCATAGCAGTGGGGGGAGATGGTGACGATTTGCTTGACCCCCAAAGACTCAAACCGCTCCCGGTTCCTGGTGACAAACTCCTGAAACAGCAGCTGCTCACCCATGGTGTAGGCCGGGCTGCCACAGCATTCCTCTTCCGCCAGTATCCCGAAGCGGACCCCCGCCTTCCGGAACAACCGGACCAGGGCTTTAGCCACGTTCTGAACCCGGTCGTCGTAGGCTGCCGTGCAGCCCACATAGCAGAGGACATCCAGCTTGGCCCCCGGGGTAAAGAGAGGGACATCCAGCCCCGCCGCCCATTTGGTGCGGTCAGCGGGGAGGTTGCCGTAGGGGTTGCTGTACCGGAGCAGGGATTCAAGGGCCCTTTTCTGCTCGGGCATGGGGCCGTCCATCTCCTCGATGAGCAACTGCCTCCCCTTGTTAATGGCATCGAGCAGGTCTACCCCGGCGCTCATCTTTTTACAGGTCTGGACACAGTTCCGGCAGGTAGTGCAGGAATAGAGGATATCCCTGAGCTGCTCCCGGTCTCTACCCTCCAGACCCCATTTAATGGCGTAATATAAGGACTGCGTTATGCCCGACCC
>JAZDIY010000223.1:0-4749 GCA_043804445.1 Chloroflexota bacterium
CCTCACCCCTTTCTCCCCCTCTCCTTAGATTGAAGGAGAGGGGAACTATTTTTTAAGAGAGGCTTTCGCCTCTCTTCGACTCTCCGAAATCCCCCTCTTTCCCCCTTTTACAAAGGGGGACGAACCGCCGGGCCTGGGCTATCAAGAGGAGTGACAGCACCGTTTCCAAAACCTTCTCTTGTTCCCATTTTTCCCGAAGGGGGACGGGTTTAACCGCCAACGTATCGTCTCCCTTTAGTAAAGGGAGATTGAGAGGGATTTTAGTCAGGGGAGTTTAAGAGGGGGCGGTTGCCCCCTCTTTCTATATCTTCCCCTTCCCCTAACTTTAGGGGAAGGGGATTAAGGGGATAGGGTCACCCCCTTCAGTCCTTGCCGCTCCTCCGGCCTGAATGCTAGAATGTAACCAGCCTGGGGGAGAGGAGTATTGCCGTGATTTTAGAGACACTGGAAGTAGGCCCTTTTGCCAGTAACTGCTACATCGTCGGTGACGAGGCCGCCAGAGCGGGGATGATTATCGACCCCGGTGACGAGGGGGGCGCCATCCTGCGGACGGTGAAAGCCTTAAAGCTTGACATAAAGTTAATCGTGCTGACCCACGGGCACATGGACCACATCGGCGGGCTGACCGCAGTTAAGGAGGGTACCGGGGCCACCGTCTGCGCCCACGCCGGGGATGCCGACTTCATCCAGGAGCGGCCCCGGCGCAGTGTGCTTACCGGTGCCCCCTATCCGACGGTGCCGCCGGTGGACCGCTGGCTTAACGGTGGGGATACCCTGGCCGTGGGTAACCTCAGCTTCACGGTGCTGCCTACCCCCGGCCACAGCCAGGGTGGCATCTGCCTGCTGGGGCACGGCGTACTGTTCGCCGGGGATACCCTGTTCAACTACGGCATCGGGCGCACAGATTTGCCCGGCGGCAATTACCAGCAGCTGATGGACAGCATCCACACCAAGCTCATGGTGCTGCCGGATGATACCGTGGTCTATCCGGGCCACGGCCCGCAGACCACCATCGGCGCCGAGCGCCGGGCCAACCCATTCCTCAGATGAGTTTCTCCTCTGAAAGGGATGTTTATACGTGCTCCAACTCCAAGTGCCCTGTGAGGCAAATGAATATACATTATTCCTGAGTTGTGGCAATAGCCGGGGACGTGGTCGGAATCTCCGTCCTCAGCCAAGCGGTTGCCCATCCCCCTGACCCTCTTCCCATTGGGAAGGGGGAGTAAAGTAAAAGAGAGGGGGCAAAAGCCCCCTCTCTAACATCTCTTCCCCTTCTCCTGTCAGGAGAAGGGGATAAAGGGGATGAGGTCATTTCTAAATATTATAGCAGCCCCTGGAAGTTGGCCAGCACCGGGGCCAGCACCAGGGAGACGATGGCCATCAGCTTGATCATGATGTTGAGCGATGGCCCCGAGGTGTCTTTCATCGGGTCACCTACGGTATCGCCCACCACGCTGGCCTTGTGGGCATCGGAGCCCTTGCCGCCGTACTGCCCGGTCTCAATCCATTTCTTGGCGTTGTCCCAGGAGCCGCCGGCATTGGCGAAGGTGATGGCCAGGATAAAACCGGTGGTAATCGCTCCCAGCAAGAAGCCGCCCAGGGCCAGCGGGCCCAGCAGCAGGCCGACCACCACCGGGGAAGCCACCGTAATCAGGCCGGGGGCCAGCATCTCTTTGAGGGCGGCCCGGGTGCTGATGTCCACGCACTTGCCGTACTCGGGTTTGGCCGTCCCCTCCATCAGCCCCGCTATCTCGCGGAACTGACGGCGCACCTCGTTGATGATGGCGAAGCTGGCCTTGCCCACCGCGTTCAGGGTCATGGCGCAGAAGATGGCGGGCAGCATGGCCCCGATGAACACCCCCACGAAGACCCGCACGTCCAGCAGGCTGATTTTAGCGAACTCAATGCCCACCGCCTGGGTGTAGGAGAGCATCAGGGCCAGGGCGGTGAGGGCCGCCGAGCCGATGGCGAAGCCCTTGCCGGTGGCGGCGGTGGTGTTGCCCAGGGAGTCCAGGGCGTCGGTGCGCTCCCTTATCTCCGGCGGCAGCCCGGACATCTCCACGATGCCCCCGGCGTTATCGGCTACCGGGCCGTAGGCGTCGGTGGCCAGGGTGATGCCCAGGGTGGAGAGCATGCCGATGCCGGCCATGGCTACCCCGTAGATGTCGGCGAAGTGGTAGGCCAGGATGACGGCGATGGCCACCAGCAGCACGGGGGGCAGGGTGCTCATCAGGCCGTTAGCAAAGCCGGCGGTGATGGTGGTGGCCGGCCCGGTCTGGGTGGCCTTTGAGATCTGCCTGGTGGGGGAGTAAGAGTACGAAGTGAAGAAGTTGGTGCTCTCGCCGATTAACACCCCGGCGGCCAGCCCGGCGAAGATGGCCCAGAAGATGCCCAGGTCGGCCTTGAGGAAGTAGACCACCAGGAACGAGAAGATGGCGGTGAGCACCGAGGAGCCCAGGGTGCCCCGGCGCAGGGCGGCCAGCAGGGCCTCCATTTTGGGTATCTCGCCCACCCTGACCAGGAAGGCCCCCAGAATTGAGGCGATGATGCCGCCGGCGGCCACCAGCATGGGCAGCCACCAGGCGACCATGTTACTGGGTACCAGGGCTTTGCCCAGGTTGGCCGAGAAGGTGGCGATGGTGGCCAGGGTCATGGCGGCGATGATGGAGTCCACGTAGGACTCGAAGAGGTCGGCCCCCATGCCGGCCACGTCCCCCACGTTGTCACCCACGAAATCGGCAATGACGGCGGCGTTGCGCGGGTCGTCCTCCGGGATGCCCTTCTCCACCTTGCCCACCAGGTCGGCCCCGGTATCGGCGGCCTTGGTGTAGATGCCCCCGCCGACTCTGGCGAAGATGGCTACCGAGGAGGCCCCCATGCCGAAGCCGGGGATAATCTCCAGGAAATTGATGTTGCCGTGGAAGGCGAAGTAAACGATGCTCAGGCCGATGATGCCCACGCTGACCACGGACATGCCCATCACCGTGCCGCTGCGGAAAGCCACCCGCAGGCCGCTGTTGAGGCTCTTCTGGGCGGCGGTGGCGGTTCTGGAGTTGGCCCGGATGGCCATGTTCATGCCGATAAACCCGGTCAGCCCAGAGCAGACGGCCCCGAAGACGAAGGACAGGGCCACCCACAGGCCGAGGTTGGGTATCACCCCCAGGATGATACCGATGACCACCACGAAGATGGCCAGTATGCGGTACTCGCGGCCCAGGAAGGTCAGGGCTCCTTCCTTGATGGCCTCGGATATTTCCCGGATTTTGGCCGAGCCCGGCTCAAACCTCAGGATGTAGGCGAACATGAAGCCGGCAAAAACCAGCCCCACGATGCCGACGATGACGGCGATTAGTATCAGGTCCATTAACTCCTCCTCTTCCCAAGATTGGATTTCTATCGGTTGGACTTAAGGAAGCTTCTCTTCAAATCTCTCCAGTTTGGCCTCCAGGTTACCCTCTCGTATGATGAGTGTCAGGTCACTGCGTGTCCTTTCTAGTACTCCCCGTACCATGTCGGTGGTGCGGCGCAGGCCTCCGGTGATGGCATCGGGAAAGTCCATGGTTACCAGAATGCTATAGATATCGTCCATGGCGGCGAGCAGCTCTTCGCCGTGGGAGGTGTCTCCCTGTCTCAGGCTGTCCAGCAGGTATCGTCTCAGCTCGCCGACGGCTTCGCCCAGCCCGTTGAGGTAGGCGGCGTCGTCCACCTTTAGTTCGTCCGGGGAGGGGAGGGGCTGGCCGGTGACCAGGGCCAGGGTAGCCCGGCCTTCGGCGTACTCCTTCTGGGCGTCCTTGAAGAAGTTGGCGTGGCCCAGCTCCTCGAAGCCGGAGCCGGCCTGCTGTGCCTGGTCGAGGAGCTGGCGGGCGGTGTGGAGCCCCTCCGTGGCCCGGTCAAACTCATGGCGGTGCACCGCTCGGATAGCCTGGCTGCAGTGACGGATGACCTCGCGGCACAGCGGCAGCACCTGCTCGCGGGCAGCGTCCCGGGCAGAGAAGTTGCCCCGTATCCGGTCGGCGATGGTTTCCAGGTTATCGGTCAGGCGGGTCATTGCTCTCCTCCCAGCGCCGTGGTTATCTGCCGGGCGGCGGCCTCCGGGTCTTTGGCCTGGACCACGGCGCTGATGACGGCCACCGACTGGGCCCCGGCGGCCATCACCGCCGCGGCGTTGTCCCGGTTGATGCCGCCGATGGCTACCAGCGGCAGGCTTACCGCCTGCCTGACCTGGGCCAGCCTTGCCGGGCCGACGGCCTCGGCCCCGGCCTTGGTGGGGGTGGCGTAAATGGCCCCGACGGCGATGTAGTCCGCCCCGGCTTCGGCGGCGGCGGCGGCCTCTGCTACAGTGGCAGCCGAGATACCCAGCAGCTTGTCAATGGGCAAAAGCCGGCGGGCGGCGGTGGCGGGCAGGTCGGTCTGCCCCAGGTGCAGCCCGTCGGCACCAGAGGCCAGGGCGATGTCCAGGCGGTCGTTGACGATGAAGAGTACCCCCTCGTCGCGGCATAGCTTTTGCAGGTCGCTGGCCAGGGCCAGCCGCTCCCCGTCGGGGAGGGACTTGTCCCGCATCTGGATGACCCGGGCGCCTCCCCGGATGGCCTGAGCGGCCACCGCAACCGGGGCCCGCCCGCCCAGGACGGCGGTATCGATGATGACGTAGAGCCCTCTTAGTCTCTCTATCTTGTCCCGGCGCTCCAGCCGGGCCAGCAGCCTCTGCTCAATGGTGTAGAGGTCAAAACGGGCCTTCTTGAACCTCTC
>JAZDIY010000224.1:0-2785 GCA_043804445.1 Chloroflexota bacterium
AGATGAGGGCCGGTATCAGCAGCAGGGTAAAACCGATGCCCCCGCCGATAAGGCCGCTGACGATGCCGGGGGAGTGGGGGAGGAAACCATCGATAATCAGGGCGATGCCGGCGGCCGGATAGATGATTTTGTTAAGCAGCAGCTTTTGCTCCAGGTCAATGACCCCCAGCACGATGAAGAGGGCACTGTAGAACATGGTGACGGCCAGCTGGGTGCTGAGGCCCAGCTGCCGGTAGATGAAGGCGAACAGGAGGCCGGTGCCCAGCTCTACCCATAAGACGCGCCGGGGGATGGGTGCCCGGCAGTACCGGCAGCGGCGGCGCAGCCACAGGTAGCTGACCACCGGTATCAGGTCCAGCGGGGTCAGCCGGCGCTGGCAGGCGTCACAGTGGGAGGGGGGATAGGCCAGTGACTTCCCCGCGGGCAGGCGGTCGATACAGACGTTGAGGAAACTGCCCACGGCGGCGCCGAGCAGGCCGGAGATAACGGTCAGCAGGGTTTCCATACCGCTCCATTTTGACCGTTTTGGGGCGGCCCGTCAACCGCGCCGGGAATGGGACTGCCCTGTATTCGGGCGGTACAGGACTTAAGTATGGTACCGCAGCGGTACTAATGCCGCATTGTTTCTGAGTGTGGCTGTGCTAAGCTGGAATTAGTCACCCGAAAATTCTATTTATGTGAAAGGAGGTGTAAAGCCATGAAAAAGCTACTCAGGAGGTTCCATTACGGCGAGAAAGGCTTTACCCTGATTGAGCTGCTGGTGGTGGTGGCCATCCTCGGCGTGCTGGCCGCCGTGGCGGTCCCCAACGTCGGTAAGTTCATTGGCCGGGGTAAGACGGAGGCCTACGAGACCGAGCTGCACAACGTGCAGACGGCAGTGATGGCCATGCTGGCGGACAGTTCAGACGGCATCCTGGGAGGCGCCACGGGAAACGTTACTGACCTGGATACGGTAACGGCAGATGGTGGTGCCAAGTTATTGAGCTCTTATATGACCGGCCTCAACTCTGACGGCACCGTTAAGGCCCCCGGCGTGGAATACTCTTTCCAGTCCGACGGCACGGTTACCCAGATTCATCCGTAATCTGAGTATCTGAAACTAGCCGGAACTGAAGGGACTAACCACAGTGAGCCTGCCCGCGACGGGGGTCGCGGGCAGGCTTTTCGGCGCTCCAAAGACGGCTAAAAAGGGGGACAGCCGGGGGCCGGGTGGTAATCCGGTGTAATCCGGTGGGCGGTGGACTAGTGTCCCGTTAGGCTAAGACCTATTCGAATCACCTCATCCCCTTTATCCCCTTCTCCTTCAAGGAGAAGGGGAAGAGATTTTAGAGAGTGGAAAGCCCCCTCTCTTTTTTCATTCCCCCCTTCCCTTGAGGGAAGGGGGCACGGGGGATAGGTGTCTTGAACGAGCCAGTAGACACTTCGGTATATGTATACTTAGTTGCCCGATAGCACACTAGACGGGGGAAACCTCGGGGTAGCGGGCCAGCTCGGCTTTGCCGGTGAGCCGGACCACCTCCTCGCGGTCGTTGCAGAAGGCCAGCAGGCTCTCGCGGCTGATGGTCTTCTGCAGGTAGAGCTCGGCCAGGGCCTGGTCCAGCAGCTGCATGCCAATCCGGCGCTGGGTGCTGATGGCGTTGGGCAGCTGGTAGATTTTACCCTCTCTGATGAGGTTCTTTATCGCGGTGGTGGCCAGCATAATCTCGATGGCCGCCGTCCGGCCGTGGCCGTCGGCCCGGGGTACCAGGGCCTGGCACAGGATGCCCAGCAGCAGGGAGGCCAGGCGTGACTGGGCCAGCGGGCGCTCGTCCAGGGGGAACATATCGGTGATGCGCTCGATGGCCTGCGAGGCGCTGGGGGCGTGGCCGGTGGTCAGTACCAGGTGCCCCGTCTCGGCGATGGTCAGGGCGGCCGAGGCGGTCTCCAGGTCCCTCATCTCCCCCACCAGGATAACGTCCGGGTCTTGTCTTAGCACGTGCCTCAGCGCCTCGGCGAAGGAGCGGGTATCGGCACCCAGCTCCCGCTGGGTAATGGTGCACTTGATGTTGGTGTAGGCGTATTCGACGGGGTCTTCAATGGTGACCACGCGGTGACTGACGGTATGGTTGAGGTAGTCAATCATGGCCGCCAGCGTGGTTGATTTGCCGCTGCCGGTGGGGCCGCTCACCACCACCAGTCCCCGGGGTTTGGTTACCAGGGTCTTGCATACCTCGGGTAGTCCCATGTCTTTCAGGCTGGGGATGGTCAGGGGCAGCAGGCGGATGACCATACTGGTGGTGCCCTGCTGCCGGGCGGCATTGCAGCGCAGCCGGCCCACCCCGGGGATGGTGTAACCGAAGTCCAACTCCAGGTCTCGCTGAAACTCGGCCCTTTCCTCCTCGGTGGTTAGCTGCCGGAAGGCCAGGTCAATGTCCTCGGCGGTCAGCGCCGGCATATCTTCCGCTGCCTCCAGCGAGCCGTCAATCCGCATCAGCGGCGGGCTGGCGGCTACCAGGTGCACGTCGGAGGCCCTTTTGCTTTTGGCTGAATGCATCAGCGGGAAGATATCCATCAATCTTAACCTTTCTTGCGCAGGACGAGCGTAAAGCCCATCCCCCCGTCCTCGGTCCTTCTCATGCTGGAGATGACGACCTGGGAGAAGCGGCCGCTGCCGTCCAGGTTCCGGGCGTAGTCCAGTACCGCCAGTTCGTCCGTTGCCCCTCCGGAGAGGGAGACGGTATCGCCCGAGTGGTTGATGTTGGCCAGGGATACCGGATGCGGCAGGGTACCGGTGACGGTGGTCAGG
>JAZDIY010000225.1:0-2012 GCA_043804445.1 Chloroflexota bacterium
GGTATCCGCTCCCGCTGGCGGCGTAGCTTGCGCTCGCGGCGCTCCTGCCGGGTCTCCCTATCCGGGCTTTCCTGACTCATACGGCTCCATCACCACCAGCTCTCCCCGCAGCTCCACGATACGGTCGCGCAGCAGGGCCGCCCGCTCGAACTCCAGGTTACGGGCGGCGGCCTTCATCTGCCCCTCCAGCTCCTTGACCAGCCGGGCGATTTCCTCCCGGGGCACGGGGGCGGCCTCATACGGTGTGCGGGCCTCGGCCACGGCCGCCCGCACCCGCTCGGTGATGTCCCGGATGGCCTTCCGGATGCCCTGCGGGGTGATGCCGTGCTCCCGGTTATAGACCTCCTGGATGCAGCGGCGGCGCTGCGTCTCGTCGATAGCCGCCTGCATCGAGCGGGTAACCGTATCGGCGTACATGATGACCTGCCCGGCCACGTGGCGGGCGGCCCGCCCCATGGTCTGAATCAGGGCCCCCTCCGAGCGGAGGTAGCCCTCTTTATCGGCATCAAGGATGGCCACCAGGCTCACCTCGGGCAGGTCAAGCCCCTCCCGCAGCAGGTTGATGCCCACCACCACGTCATAGACCCCCAGGCGCAGGTCGCGCAGTATCTCCACCCGCTCCAGGGTGCCGATCTCGGAGTGGAGGTAGTGGGTCTTGACGCCCATCTCGATGAGGTAGTCGGCCAGCTCCTCGGCCAGGCGCTTGGTCAGGGTGGTCACCAGGCAGCGCTCCCCACGCTCCACCCGGGCCTTAATCTGGTACAGCAGGTCGTCAATCTGGCCCTTGATGGGCTTGACCTCCACGGTAGGCTCCAGCAGGCCGGTGGGCCGCACCAGCTGCTCCACCACCTGCTGGCTCTGCTGGTACTCGTACTCCGAGGGCGTCGCCGAGACATAGACCACCTGGTTCACCCGCTGGTTGAACTCGGTGAAGTTGAGCGGGCGGTTGTCCAGGGCGGAGGGCAGCCGGACGCCGTACTCCACCAGGGTCTCCTTGCGGGAGCGGTCGCCGTGGGACATGCCCCGTATCTGGGGCAGGGTCATGTGGGACTCGTCGATGAAGAGCAAAAAGTCATCGGGGAAGTAGTCCATCAGTGTCCAGGGCGGGCTGCCCGCCGGGCGCTGGGCCAGGTGGCGGGAGTAGTTCTCCACGGCATGGCAGTAGCCCGCCTCGCTGAGCATCTCCAGGTCATAGCTGGTGCGGGCCTCCAGCCGGGCCGCCTCCAGCAGCTTGTCCTGCTGCCGCAGCTCGGCCAGCCGCTCCGTCAGCTCCTCCCGGATGGTCCCGATGGCCTTGAGCAGCTTGTCATGGGAGGTAACGAAGTGCTTGGCCGGGTAGATGGCCACCGTTTCCTGCTCGGCCAGCATCTCGCCGGTGAGCGGGTCGATGGTAACGATACGCTCCACCACGTCACCGAAGAACTCCACGCGGAGGGCCATCTCCTCGTAGGTGGGCTGGATTTCCAGGGTATCGCCCCGGATGCGGAACCGGCCCCGGGTGAAGTCCATGTCGTTCCGCTGGTACTGCATGTCCACCAGCTGGCGGAGCAGCTTCTCCCGGCGGTAGCTCTCGCCTTTGGTCAGGGTGCAGACAAAGCTGCGGTACTCCTCCGGCTCGCCCAGGCCGTAGATACAGGACACCGAGGCCACGATGACCACGTCCCGCCGCTCGAAGAGGGCGCGGGTGGCGGCGTGGCGCAGCTTGTCAATCTCCTCGTTGATGTCGATCTCTTTGTCGATATAGGTATCCGTCCGGGGCAGGTAGGCCTCGGGCTGGTAGTAGTCGTAGTAGCTCACGAAGTATTCGACCGCGCTGTCGGGGAAAAGTTCCTTGAATTCGCGGTAGAGTTGGGCCGCCAGGGTCTTGTTGTGCGCGAGAACCAGGGTGGGCCGGTTGACGCGGGCGATGACGTTGGCCATGGTGAAGGTCTTGCCTGATCCGGTGACGCCGACGAGGACCTGATGCGGCAGGCCCTTGTCGAGCCCCGAGGCCAGCGCGGCAATGGCGCGGG
>JAZDIY010000226.1:0-5008 GCA_043804445.1 Chloroflexota bacterium
CTCACCCGCTTTTCGGGAGGCTCCTCCATCCACATATGCCCCCCCCCACCACCGCAGAAGAGGCCCCACTCGCCGGGATGGGCCAGCTCCACCGGCTTAACCCCCATCGCCCGCACGATCTGCCTGGGGTCTTGGTAGATACCATTATAGCGGCCCAGATAACAGGAATCATGGTAGGCCACCATCTCCCCCGCCAGCCCGGCCGGTTTCAGCCTCCCCGCACCAATCAATTCAGCGATTAACCGGGTATGGTGAACCACCTCAAAAGCACCCCCGAACTGGGGGTACTCGTGCTTCAGGGTGTTGAAGCAATGGGGGCAGCTGGTGACCACCTTTTTCACGCCGTAGCCTTTTAGCACCTCGATATTCTGCCGGCACATGGTCTGGAAGAGGTACTCGTTGCCCAGACGGCGGGCCGGGTCACCGCAGCAACTCTCCTCCTGGCCCAGTATGCCGAAGTTCACCCCCGCCGCCGCCAGGACACGAGCCGTGGCCACGGCCACCTTCATGTTCCGGTCCTCAAGGGCAGCGGTACAGCCCACCCAATAGAGGATATCCACCTGGCTGTCCTCGGCCAGCACCTTGACCCCCAGGCCGGCGGCCCAGTCCGTCCGGGCCAGTGTGGTACCCCGCCAGGGGTGTCCCCTGACCTCCAGGCTGGTGAGCGTCTCCTGCACCTCTGCCGGCAGCTGGGCACTTTCCATAGCCAGGCTACGCCGCATGTCAATTACCTTGTCCACATGTTCGATGTACACCGGGCAGGCCTGCTCGCAGGCACGGCAGGAGGTACAGTCCCAGATTACCTCCGCCGTCACCGCCTGGGTAATCATGTCCGGGCGAGAGTCTAACGGCAGGCCCGGGCCGGGCCGGGGGTACACCTGGTAGAAGTGCGTTTTAAGGTCCTGTATCAGTTTCTTGGGGGAGAGGGCCTTACCGCTTAAGTAGGCGGGGCAGTTGTCCTGGCAGCGCCCGCAGCGGGTGCAGGCGTCCAGGTCCAGGAGCTGCTTCCAGGTAAAGTCCTCAATCCTGGTGGCCCCCAGCGCCCCCTCCGCCTCAAAGTCCAGGGGGGTGAGGGCCCCCGGTGGCCCCAGCTTCCTGAAGAAGACATTTACCGGGTCCCAGAGGATGTGCAGCAGCTTGGACTGGTAAAGGGGCACCAGGGCAATGGCCCCCAGGGCCAGCAGGCCATGGAACCACCAGGTAACGGCATGCCAGGTGAGTATCGTCCCGTTACTCAGGCCGCTGAAAGCCAGGGCCAGCACATAACCGCCGGGCGACCAGGGCGCCCAGTCAGGGTGAGGCTCGAGCTCGGTAGCCGCAATACGGAAACCCTCTACCATAAAGCCCGTGATGAGCAGCACCAGGATTATCAGTATGGCGGTGAGGTCATCCGGCCGGTTGTCCAGCCGGCCCGGTCTCATCAGGCAGCGCCGGATGATGACCAGCAGGGCCCCCACCACGGCCAGTATGCCGAAGCTGTCCACCACCGCCGAGTAGACCAGATAGGCTCCCCCTTGCAAAAAGTGAAAAAAATAATGGCTGACGGCATCCAGGAACGAGGCCAGGAGGAAGACGATGGCGCTGCTAAAGATGAAGAAGTGCAGCAGGCCCGGCCCCCACTCGCGGGGCCTCAGGTCCGCCGGCAGCAGGCCGGTATGGCCGGAGCCGCCGGCCATACCGAAGAACTTACGGTGAAAGACGAGGTCGAATAAGGCCAGGCTGAGGATGCTCCAGGTCCGTTTTGCCCAGTGGTCAGCCCGGTAGGCCGGGGCCCCTACCCGCCACCGGCGGTAGCTCTGGAAGATACCGTAGACAAGGACGCCGACGGCAATTACCCCTAAAGGATAGATTATCCAGCCAAACGGTATGTTCCAGAATATCTCCCGGTCTGGCACCAAAAATTTCCTCTCCCCCCTTGATTTGTCCGCATTCTACTATAGACCATCCCACTACTAAGTTCAAGGCTATTGACGCCGGAAGTAACATGAGATATAGTGGTTAAAATAAATAGAATATTTGATACCGAGACACCCTGACTACCACGGGCATTCCGGGCTTAAGCAGCGACCCAGTCCAGAGCACGACATTCTTCTCCAATACTTCAAGAAGGGAGACAAAATGGGCTACTACAAGGACTTGCGGGAATACATCAGGGTCCTGGAGGCCAACGGCCAGCTGGTCAGAATCAAACGGGAGATAAACAAGGACACCGAGCTGATGCCCCTGGTACGGTGGCAGTTCCGCGGCCTTGACGATAAAGACCGCAAGGCCTTCCTGTTCGAAAACGTCACCGACGTCAAGGGCAAGAAATACCATGGCACCGTCCTGGTGGGGTCCCACGCCGGCTCCCGGGCCGTGTACGCCCTGGCCATGGCCTGTAAGGCAGGGGATATCGTCAAGAAGTGGGAGCAGGCCCAGCTCCATCACATCAAACCCAAAATAGTCGCTTCCGGGCCGTGCCAGGAAGAGGTGCACACCGGCGACAAGCTACTGGAGCACGGTGGTCTTGAGGAGTTTGCCGTGCCCATATCCACCCCCGGTTTCGATAACGCCCCGTACTTCTCGGCAGGCAACTGCTTTTCCAAGGACCCGGAAACCGGCATCGGCAACATCGGCAACTACCGCTCCATGATCAAGAGCCCCAACCGGCTGGGACTCAGCGCCCAGATGCCCCAGCACCTCCGCCAGCACTGGCATAAGCATAAGCAAAAGGGTATCCCCATGCCGGTGGCCATCGCCGTCGGCCCCACCCCCAATATCGGGCTGGTAGCCACCACCTCAGTTCCTTACAGTGTTGACGAGCTGGATATCGCCGGGGGGATTGCCGGTGAGCCGGTGGCCATGGTCAAGTGCCAGACAATCGACCTGGAGGTCCCGGCCACGGCGGAGATAGTGATTGAGGGTCTGGTGCCGACCGATTTTCTGGAGCGGGACGGGCCGTTCGGAGAGTACAGCGGCTACATGGGTATGGGCCGGCCGACCATGTTCCTCAACGTTACCGGCATCACCCACCGCCGGCAGCCCATCTGGAACGCCTACATCAGCCAGTTCCCGCCCAGTGAGAGCAGCCTGATTACCCAGATTGGCTTCGAGGCGGCCCACTACGACCTGCTCAAGCACGACCTGGGCATCGACAACGTGGTGGACGTCGGCTTCCATCTGGAGAGCGGCGGCCGACAGCTCGGGGTGATTGTCCTGAAGAATGCCACCACGCCCATCGTCTGGCAGGCCCTCTACGGGGCCAATGCCGTAACGCCTATGTTCGATAAAATACTGATCGCCGTTGACGACGATATTGACCCACGGGATATGGACTCGGTGGCCTGGGCCCTCTGCTACCGGATGCAGCCCCACCGCGACATTCACATCGCCCCGGGCAAGACCGCCTCCCTGGACCCGTCAGCCATGTCAACGGGAGAAAAGATGAAGACCACGGAGCACCCGCCCACCACCGCCCTGCTGATTGACGCCACCCGCAAGTGGGGCTACCCGCCCACCTCGCTGCCCAAAAAGGAGTTCATGGAGAAAGCCCGGAAGATATGGGAGGAGGAGGGCCTGCCGCCGCTCACCCCCAAGGTGCCCTGGTTCGGCATGTCCCTGGGCTACTGGCCGGAGGAGATTGAGGAGGAAGCGAAGCTCGCCCTCAAGGGCGAGCACTACCAGACCGGCGAGAAGATGGCCAAGAATAGACTTAAGGTATAGCCACCATTAGTCATCATTAAACAGGAGAGAAGAGGAGAGAAAATGGAAATTGAAGAGTTCCTCAAACTGGTAAGGTCACGGCGGAGCATGCGCCAGCTGAAGCCGGACCCGATTCCCGATGAATACGTGCCGAAGATACTTGAGGCCGGCCGCTGGGCCATGTCCGGGGCCAACGGCCAGCCCTGGGAGTTCGTCGTGGTCAGGGACCCGGAGCTGAGAGAGAAGGTGGTCAATGCCTGGTTCGAGGCCCGCGGCGAGATGAACGCCATCGAGCAGACCCGCCTCAAGGACCTCCAGCACCGGCAGTTTATCCGCGAGCAGACCTTACCCGGCTGGAAGGATGCCCCGGTGATAATCGTCGTCATTGGGGACCGGCGTACCCTGCAGGCCACCGTGCTCTCCACCCATTTCATTCCCGGCGAGGGGGGCGGGGGGCTGTACTACAAGAATATGGCCAACGCCACGCAAAACCTGCACCTGGCGGCCCATGCCCTGGGGCTGGGGTCAGCCTGGATTAGCCTGAACCGACTTTCCTCACACGCCATTGCCGAGATCCTGGGAATCCCGCCGGTGTTCGACCTGCACACCCTGGTCCCCATCGGCTACCCGGCCTATAAGTCAAAACCACCCTACCGGAGAAAGCTGGAGGAAATCGTCCACTACGACAGGTACGATAAAAGTAAGTACCGGACCGGTGAGGATGTGGTCAATTTCCTGCGCGAGCTAAGACAACACACCAGCGGACCATACGCTCAGGAATTTTCCGATTGAACCGGTGCGGGGAAACCCTTCATGGCCTGAAAATTCCAAATGGGATACGGGGGTGTTGAATGCAAAAAGCCTAAAGCAAAGTAAGTGCTGAAATGAGGGTATGAAACTATTCGGGAGGTTATGATGAAGACGAAACTTATCACGGTTATCGGGGTCGTCGTTTTGGGCCTGTCACTGCTGGCCTTGAGCTGTGCTCCGTCAGGACAGGTAAAGCCAGCCGACTTCTACCAGGGCAAGAACTTAGACTGGACCAGCTGCACCCCGCCCGGCGGCTCGGCTGACTCCATCGCCCGGCTGCTGGCACAGTACATGGACCAGCGCATGGGCACCACCGCAGTGATGACCGTCAGGAGAGGGGCCGGCGGCACGGAAGGCCCCATGTATGTCTACCGGGCCCAGCCGGACGGGCTTACCTTCGGCAGCTGGGTGCTCACCGCCCACGTCTTACAGAAGATTATGGCCGCACCGGGCTCCGACTACGAGCTGGACCAATACAATTACATCGCCAGCGTTGACGTCAGCCCCCAGGTCTTCT
>JAZDIY010000227.1:0-4740 GCA_043804445.1 Chloroflexota bacterium
GGTGTCCTAAACCCCTAGACGAATGCGCCCCGTTATCAGATTAGAAACCTGGTCTGAAGGTATCAATCGACACCTAGATAGTCTATCATGCCATAGTGCTAAACTCAAGTATTACCCTTGGCGCCCCTCACGGTGCGGTTGTTCCGTGGTGTATAATGGGGTTGGTAGTCTGATGCCAGGGAGGTGTCTGCCATGCCGTCAAACTGGGGGTTCCCCGCGTGGTCAGGTCTCATGCTGTTCTTCGTCCTGCTGCTGGTGGTGTGGTCGACGGTCTGGAAGGGGGTGGCCCTGTGGCGGGCGGGCCGCAACGGTAACCTGGGCTGGTTTGTGGTCCTCTTCATCCTGAATACCGCCGGTATCCTGCCCATCATCTATATCTTCGGCTTCAGCCGGCGGAAAGCCGAATAGCGGGGCTTTTAATAGGGCGATGGTAAACCGGACGAGGGGCTTCGTTAACCAGAACCGCTTCAAGTCAGCCCGGGCGATAAAGCAGTTCCGCAAGCTCGGGCGCGAAGACCCCAAGAAACGGCGGGGTAAGTAAGGCTCAGGGGGGTTACGCCTACCGGCCCTGTGCCCGGAGGGCCTTGAAGACCTTCTCCGGGGTGAGGGGTATCTCGTTGAAGCGGATGCCGATGGCGTTGTAGATGGCGTTGGCCAGACAGGGGGCAGTGCCCACCAGGGCGGCCTCGCCCTGTCCCTTGGCCCCGTAGGGGGTCATCGGATCCCCGGACTCGACCTGGATGGGAATTACCTCTGGGGTGTCCTCGGCGCTGAACAGGCGGTAGTCCGCCGAACTGAGGTTGCGCGGGCGGCCCTTATCGTCGAAGATGAGCCCCTCGGAGAGGGCGATGCTCAGGCCCATGACCGCCCCGCCGTATATCTGCCCATCGACGATGACCGGGTTGAGGGACTGGCCGATGTCGTGGGCGGCCACGTACTTCAGCACCCTGACCTTGCCGGTCTCGGTGTCCACCTCCACCAGGGCGAAGTGGGCCCCGTAGTTGAAGGCTACCTGCGGCCAGGTGCTGTAGCTGGTGGCCCCCCGCCCCGTGATGGGCACCAGCCCGGCGGAGATTTTGGCCATGATGGTCTTGATGGTGCTCACCGGCTCCTTCCGCCCTTTAAGGTAAATCCGGCCGTGAGTGATGTCCAGTTCCTTGGCGGCTACGTCCAGCTCGGCGGCGGCCCGCTCCAGCAGCTGCTTCTTGACGTCTTCGCCGGCCATCTTGGTGGCCTGGCTGCGGACGGTGGCGGTGCTGCTGGCTACCTGCCCCGACGAGTCCACCGGCGTCGACTCGGTATCAGCGAAGACGACCTGGATGTCCGTCACCGGTATGCCGGAGGCCTCGGCCAGCACCTGGGCCTGGGTGGTGATGGTGCCCTGGCCCATCTCGGTCACCGGGGTGAAGAGGTAGGCGGTGCCGTCCTCGTTGAGGTGGACCACGGCGGCGGAGGCGGTGACCATCATCCCCGAGACGTGTACCAGGGGCGAGAAGCCGAGGCCGATACGTTTCGGGCCGTCCACGGCCACCGGCTGCTGCCACCCCCGCCATTTCTCGGCCCAGCCGATGGCTTTGGCCCCCCGCTCGATGCACTCCTCAATGTGGCAGCCGGAGATGGGGCGCTTCCGGCCCAGTGTTTCGTAGCCGGAGTCGTCGCCACCCCGGACGTGGTTCTGCCGGGCGAAGTCCAGCGGGCTGGCGAAGCCCAGCTCCTCGGCGATGCGGTCGGAGAGGCGGCACAGGCCGCACATGATGGGGCCGTTGAGCACCCCCCGGAACTGGCCGCCCGGGGGCTGGTTGGTGTAGACGGTGCGCACGTTATACCTGTAGTTCCTGGAGCGGAACAGGCAGTAGACGCCCTCCTCGCCGGTGGTGCTGAGCACCCAGTTGTAGCCGCCTCCGTAGGCGGTAATGTCCCCCTCGATGGCGGTGAAGTGGCCGTCCCTGGTCAGGCCTACCTTTATCCGGGTGCTGGTTTCCGGGCGCGTCCGGGCCAGCATGTCCTCTTCCTTGCTGAAGCGCAGGCTGACCGGCCGGCCGGTGGCTTTGGCCAGCAGGGCGGCCAGCATGGCCCGCCGGCCGCCGCTCTTGCCGCCGAACCCCCCGCCCAGGTAGGGAGCGATGACCCTGACCTTGGTCTCGGGCAGCCCCAGCACCTTGGCCAGGTTCAACCGGTCGGGGAAGGGTTTCTGGGTGGTGGTCCAGACGGTCAGCTTGCCGTTGTCCCACTGTGCCAGGCAGGCGCGGGGTTCCAGGGGCATGTGCGGTATGGCAGCGGTATGATAGGTCTCCTCAAAGACGTGGTCGGCCTCCTTGAACCCGGCGGCCACGCTGCCGATCTCCTTGCTCATGGTGCGTAAGGGCCCGGCCAGCAGATTGGTCGGTGAGGTCTCCGGCGGGGCGATGAGGGGGGCACCGGGTGCCAGGGCGGCCTCGGCAGTGACGGCCAGAGGCAGCTCCTCATACTCCACCTCGATGAGGTCGGCTGCCCGGCGGCCAATCTCCTCGGTATCGGCGGCCACGGCGGCCACCTCGTCGCCCACGAAGCGCACCCGCTCGGGGAGGACGGGGCAGTCCACCACGCCCACCTCGCCGAATCTGGTCCGGGGGACGTTCTTATAGGTGAGTACCGCCCTCACCCCCGGCAGGGCCTCGGCCCGGCTGGTATCGATGCGCTTGATACGGGCGTGGGCGTAGGGGCTGCGCTTGGCTACCCCGTAGAGCATCTTCGGGGGGTACATGTCGGCCACGAACCGGGCCTTGCCGGTGACCTTCTCGTCGGCATCGAAGCGGATGATGCCCTGGCCGACGACGTTAAGTTTCTGGCCCATCGCTTACCGCTTCCCCATGGTCGCCGCGGCGTCCAGCACCGCTTCCACGATTTTAGTGTAGCCGGTACAGCGGCAGATATTGCCGTTGAGATAATGCCTCACCTCGGGCTCGGTGGGGTGGGGGTTCTCGTCCAGCAGGGCCTTGGCGGTGAGCAGGGTGCCCGGTATGCAGAAGCCGCACTGGACGGTGCCGTGGTCGATGAAGGCCTGCTGCAGCGGGTGCAGCTTTTCCCCTTCGGCCAGCCCTTCGATGGTGGTAATCTCCCGGCCGCGCACGCTGACCGCCAGGGTCAGGCAGGATGGTACACAGGCCCCGTCAATCAGCACGGTACAGGCACAGCAGTCCCCGGCGTCGCACCCCTTTTTGGTGCCGGTCAGCCCCAGCTTGTCGCGGAGGACGTCGAGCAGGGTTTCGTCCGGCGCTACGGAGACGGGGTAGGACTGGCCGTTGATCTTGAGGGTTATTTCCTGCGGCATCTTTTACCCTTTACCCCTTTAATTTCATGAGATGATAGCGGTCAGCGCCCGCCGGGTGAACACCCCGGCCATGGCCTTCTTGTATTCCGCCGAGGCGCGGACGCTGCCCGGCCGCGGGTTGGCCTCGCCGGCGGCGGCCCGGGCACTCTGTTCAATCAGCTCGGGGCTAATCGGTTTTCCCCGGATTATCGCCTCTGCCTGGCGGGCGCGCATCACCGTGGGGGCGACGTTGCTCACCACTATCCTGATGTCCTGGCAGGTCCGGCTTTTCGGCTCGATGGTGGCCACCACCGCCACGCCGACGATGGGCAGGCCGGTGGCCCGGGCGGTGTATTTCAGGTAGACACCCCGGGTATTGGTTGGCGATACCGGTACCTGAATCTCCACCAGAAGCTCGGTGGGCTTGAGGACGGTCCGGCCGGCGGCGACGAAGAACTCCTCCAGGGGGACGGTCCTCTCCCCGTCGGGGCCGGCGATACGGGCCCGGGCGGATAGTGCCACCAGGGCAGGGGCCATCTCGGCGGAGGGCACGGCGTGGCACAGGTTGCCCCCCAGGGTGGCGATGTTACGGATGGCGATATGGCCCAGCCGGCCGGCCGCCTGGGCGATGACCGGGTACTTCTCCTGGAGCAGGGTGGACCTTTCCAGGGCCCGCATGGTGACCCGCGCCCCCAGCTTCAGGCCGGTGGTGGCGTTATACTCAATATTATCCAGGCCGGGGATGGTGGCCAGGTCAATCAGGCAGCGGAGACTGGTTTTCCCCTGCTTCATCTGTACCAGCAGGTCAGTGCCGCCGGCCAGTACCCTGGCCTCCGCCCGGTACCTGCCGAGCAGGGAGACCGCCTCGGCTACGCTGGTTGGTTCAAAATAGGCCAGTTCTGCCATGACAAATCTCACTTGCTATCTGCCTGGGATGGTGACCATCTTCCCTGCCGGGAGTTAGATTTTGCTTATTGTAACACCGCTACCGTGGTATGTCAATAGGCTGGCAGAGGGTTAACCGATGGCCTGCGGCGCAGGCTGACTTTGTAGTCTAAATCGGGAACGCCCTTAGGCTCAAGGGGACCAGGGAGTGCCTTTTCATAGGCTGACCGACCTTGACACTATACTCCCCTAGAGTTACAATCATACACACGTAAGTATATATGTCTGGGAGGATGAAGATGAGCAGAAAAATGACGGTGGTATTCCACGATGAGGAACTCTACACATACTTGAAGGTGGAGGCAGCGAGACGACATACTGCGGCCAGCGAAATTATTACCGATGCCGTCCGGCAGTGGCTGGAAAACCGTGAGGATGCTGACCTGGTACCCATGATTGAATCTGCCCGAACCGAATGGAAGGAAAAGGGCGGGCGTCCCTGGTCTGAAGTTGAGCAAGAAATGGAAGAGGCGGTGAGCAGAAGGGAAAGGGAACCAGAGGCAAAG
>JAZDIY010000228.1:0-4420 GCA_043804445.1 Chloroflexota bacterium
CGTAGTCAGCGATAAGGTGAGCGGCGACGGGTGATACTGCCATGATGCCCAGGCCGTTGCCGGCGTTGACGATGCCGGTGGCCAGCCCCCGTCTCCGGGGGAACCACTTTGAGGCGGTGGCGATGGTGATAATCCAGTACCCCCCGGTGCCGGCGGCCAGCAGGAAGCTGTAGGTGAGGAACATCTGCCAGAGGGCGCTCACCTGGCTGGTCAGCAGCAGGCTCAGGCCGGTGAAGAGGCCCATGGCGGTCAACATCACCCTGGGGCCGTAGCGGTCCAGGGCCCAGCCGCTGATGACCAGGGCCAGCATCCCCACCCCCATGTAGGCGGAGAAGACCCCGGAGGTCATGGCCCGGGTCCAGCCGAAATCAGACTCCAGTGAGTTGAAGAAGACACCGAAGGAGTAGCGGGTGCCCGAGCCGATGACCTGTACCAGCAGGCCCGCCCCCAGCACCACCCAGCCGTAGTGCCATCTCCCTGATAGCCTCACCGGATATTTTCTCCCTGGTAGGTCCCCTGGTAGCCCTCGGTGGCCTGCGTCAGCCGGAAGAAGACCAGCTGTACCACCCGGGCGTTCTGCTGGACCCGGAAGCCGCACGGGTTATAGACCACCAGCAGGGACTGGGAGCGCCCGGAGTAGCCGGCGTCCCACACCGCGTTATGCACCGTCACGCCGCAGCGGAGCAGGCTTGACCGGGGGGCACCCAGGGCCATGACGTCCCGGGGCAGGTGGACCACCTCGTTGTAGGTAATGACGTAGGCCCCGGGTATCAGGTCCAGGTAGCCCAGGCCGTCAAAGGTCAGCGGGGCCAGGTCAGCCACCTGGCGCTGGCTATTGGCCACGGCGATGCGGCCGGCCGACTGCACCATGGCCACCTGGCGCAGGGTGACGTCCAGGCCGTTGGGCTGTACCTGCTGCTCCAGGTCAAGGTAGTCCTCCACCAGCGGCGGGTCGTGCTGGAGCAGCCGGTAGATGTCCTCCCGGGATAGCACCGTGCCCATATCAGCGGTCTCCTTTAGTTCAAACATTTTACCATATGACCAGTTCGAGATAAACCTCGGTTTCCGGAATAACCGTGTGGCTGGTTGACAAAAGGCGTGCCCGTTCCGCTATAATGCGGTAGCCGCTAGCGAAGAGATTCTAACGCAGGGGCGTGGCACCTGTAAACAGGAGGGGAACCGTGGCCATCAGGATAGTTACCGATAGCAGCGCTGATCTGCCGGCGGAGTTGGTCCGGGAGCTGGGGATTACGGTGGTACCGTTGTACGTGCGCTTCGGCGAAGAGGTCTACCGTGACCGGGTGGACATCAGTGAAGACGAGTTTTACCAGCGGTTGCAGTACGACGCGGTGCATCCCAGTACGGTACAGCCGAGCCCGCAGGACTTTGCCGACGTCTATCAGCCGCTGTCTGGGGAGGCTGACGGCATCGTCTCCGTTCACATTTCCAGCAAGCTCAGCGGCACCTATAATTCTGCCATGAGGGGCAAGGAGATAGTCAGGGCCAAATGTCCCATCGAGGTGATTGACTCCCAGACGCTGACCATGGCCCTGGGGATGCTGGCGGTGATGGCCGCCCGGCTGGCCCGGCAGGGCAAGGGGCTGGCCGAGGTGGTAGCGGCGGTAAAGCAGGCGGTCCCGGTCACCCACCTGCTGGGTCTGCTGGACACCCTCAAGTATGTGATGCTGGGGGGGCGTATCGGTAAGGCCAAGGCCCTGCTGGGGTCAATATTGAACGTGAAACCGCTGCTCAGCCTGCAGGAGGGGGAGGTTATCCCGGCGGGCCAGGCCCGCACCCGTTCCAAGGGGATTGACCGCCTCTTTGATTTCGTGCAGGGTTACGGCCGTGTTCAAGACCTGGCGGTGGTGTACAACACCACCCCGGAGGAAGCCGAGACCCTGGCGGGACGCCTTGGCACGGTGTTTGACCGGAAACAGATTACCCTGTCCCGGGTCGGCCCGGTGCTGGGGACGCACATGGGGCCGGCGGCCCTGATTGTGACCTTCCGTACCTAGTTTTAGCGGATAGTTTGGATGCTGACTGAGCTGTGGGCTTCGGCGGGGACCTTTAGCCAGGGCACGGTGGCCAAGGTCTCTTTTGTTCTCCTCAATCAGCTGGACCTGGCCCTGACCGTGCTGGCGGCCTCGCTGGGCCTGCCTGAATTGAACCCCTTCATGCGGTACCTGCTGGCGGTCCCGGTCGGCCTGCTGCTGTTCAAGTCGGCCCTGCCCCTGGTTATCGCCTGGCTGGTGCCGGGCCGGCTGCTGTGGCCGGCCATCATCTGCCTCTCTCTGGTGGCGGGCTGGAACGTGAAAGAGCTGGTTATCGCCCTCTTTTGAGCTGGTTCGGAATACCCCCGCCCGGCCGGGGCCGGTCAGCTTGAGCCTTACCGGGTATGGTGAGAGGCCAGGGTAGCCTGTGGGGCCGATGAGACCAGCTCCCCCGTGGTCTCCAGGTAAAGCCGCGCCGCGTTTACCCGGGGGTGCCGGTTGTTGAAGTCAGCGTCGGCCCGGAGCTTACCGTACATGGCGTTGATGTGGCGCTCGACGGTCTTGATATCAATATAAAGGGTCTCGGCGATGGAGGTATTGGTGTAGCCTCTGGACAGCAGGCCCAGGATCTCTAACTCCCGGGCGGTGAGCTGCTTCAGGAAGGGGGAGGTGGGTTTCTCGGCGAACAGGCACTGAGCCAGCACGGGGTCCAGGATAATCTGTCCCTGGTTAACCGCCAGGATAATACCGTACAGCTGCTCTATCTGGTCCAGCGATTGCTTCAGGAAAAGGGCCATGCCCCCCTCACCATTGAGTGCCAGCTTCCGCAGTTGCTCGATGTCTTCGTGGCTGTAGGCCATCAGCAGGATGGCCAGGCCCATTCGGGGGTGGCTGGCCCGGACCTGCTCCAGCTCTTCAATAATACTCGGGTCCAGGCGCTTGGTACTCATCAGCAGCACATCGGGCTTCAGGGCGGATAGCTTGGCCCTGATGGCACCGGAGTTACCGTTGGCCGATGTCCCCAGCAGTTCCAGTGGCGCCGCCCCGGGGAAGATGGACTGATAGATGACGCGGTATATTTCCTGTTCCTCTACCACGTAGAGTCTTACCGTCTTGGGGGTTGTCTCTATCATCTGGTACATCCCTTCCGCAATGCGGTAGTTATGTCTTATTACATAACATCACTGCGAATTCTAGTTCATAATTATAAAGAGCGTGATAAAATTGATAAATATTACATAAAGGACTCATTAAGATTGTATAAAGGGGCCGGTTAATTTGTCATAAACGTCCCCTTAATTTTATGTTAAAAAATTCCCCTCCTATTATCGTCTCCGGGTGGTGGTGGGGTCGTCCACTGGCATGTTGTCATATTCCCCGGCGATTGCAATCGGTGTTACCCCCTAATTACCCCCGAGGATAACCTCAAGCGGACTGGGGGTCATCCCCCATACCTATTGAAGGGAATTGGGTTCCCAAAATTAGGGAAGACCAGGTAGTGCTCTGGTAGCCCGGCAGGGTAGATTGAAGTTAACCGCATATTTAAGACCACTGGCCCTGGACCGGAGGAGAGACGACATGTTCAAGAGACGGTTACCCGATTTACATAGCGAGCAGAGCGGTATCACCGGCCTGGAAACGGCCATTATCCTTATTGCCTTTATCATGGTAGCCTCGGTGTTTGCTTACGTGGTGCTCTCCGCCGGGTTGTATTCCTCGCAAAAGGCCAAGCTGGCCATTTACGCCGGGGTGGATGAGACCGGCAGCACTCTGAAGCTGATGGGGGATGTTATCGCCAAGATGGAGGGCGGCTACGCCCAGGAAGTCTACATTACGGTGAGCAGTTTTACCGGCGGGCAGCCGGTTGACCTGACCGATACCCGCGGCGGCGGCAACGTGGTGGTGGTCTCCTATGCCGATGAGTACCAGCAGATTCCGATGATGGACTGGACGGTGCGGAAACTGAACTATACCTCGTCCACCGATAACCTTACCGATCAGAACGAGCTGTTCCAGATGATAGTGGACGTATCCTCGGTCAGTGACAACGCCGCCACTGAGGACGCCAAGCTCGGGGCCTACCATACCTTTACCCTGGAGGTAAAGCCCCCGGCGGGGGCCACGCTCACCATCGAGCGGACCCTGCCGGCCAGGGTCAACCAGATGGTCAATCTGCACTAGTAAATTAAAACAGCCCGTGGCAAGAAATGTTATCAGACGGTGTTGACTAACGATAGGAGGTGATGTGGATGTAGCAACGGTAGAACCCGGATGGGACGGAGGAAGTGATTCGGCTTGCGGTGAGTGAACGAATTAAAGAAAGGAGGGAAGCAGGATGCCCAAAAAGTTTTTCCAGCGGCTGTGGCAGGGGCAGAAGGGGATAACCGGGCTGGAAACGGCCATTATCCTCATTGCCTTTGTGGTGGTGG
>JAZDIY010000229.1:0-2854 GCA_043804445.1 Chloroflexota bacterium
CGTTATAGCGGGGGTGGTGCCTTTTAATCAGGTTAAGCTCCAGGATAAGGGCCTCCTGCTCGGAGCCGGTGATGAAGAAATCGAGGTCATGGACCGCGGCCACCAGCCGCTGCAGCTTGGGTGATAGCTTCAGCGGGGCACTGAAGTAAGACCGGACGCGGCTGCGGAGGCTAGCCGCTTTACCCACGTACAGGATGTTGCCTCCGGCATCCCTCATCAGGTAAACACCGGGGCTGGTCGGTAGTCGTCTGAGCTGCTCGGTTATTATCTGGCTGGTCAAATCTGCCTCCAGCTTGATTTTAGCATAGCCCGCCGGTACGGTGAAATAAAGTTGGGGACAGGCCGGGCCACGGCTTGACATAATTACCATTATCTGTCATCCTTAACGGCAGGGCTGTATTTTAGTTTTAGTTATGTTACAATACATAATGAACAGAGCGGCGTGGTGAAACAGTGAGAGACGTCATTGAATCATTCCTGAACTACCTGCTGGTGGAAAAAGGCTTTTCCCACAACACCATTGAGGCCTACCGTAATGACCTCAGGCAGCTGGCCGGTTTTATCGAGGCAGAAGCCGCCAAGCGGGGGACCATACCGCCGTGGGCCGGTTTCAACCACCAGTCCATGCTGAGCTATCTGCTCACCCTCAAGGAGAGGAACTACGCCCCGACGACAGTGGCCCGCAAGGTGGCGGCGGTGAAGTCCTTCTTCAATTTTATGGTCAATGAAGGAATGTTAAGCTCCAATCCCACCCAGGAGCTAAGCTCGCCCAAGGTGGGTAAGGCTTTACCCAAACCCATTTCCATAAGCCAGGTACGTCTGCTGCTGGAGCAGCCGGCGAAGCAGTCCAAACCAGAGGCGAAGCGGGACAAGGCCATGCTGGAGCTGCTCTACGCCAGCGGGATGAGGGTAAGCGAGCTGGTATCGCTGAACCTGGGCGATGTGGACACCGCCGGCGGCTACGTGCGCTGCTTCGGCAAGGGGCAGAAGGAACGGGTCATTCCCATATACGAGCAGGCGGCGGCCACCGTAGCCGCCTACATCGACGAGACGCGCCCTCGCCTGGCGCGCCGCTATGACGAGAAGGCCCTCTTTCTCAACGCCCGGGGCGAGCGGCTGACCCGGCAGGGTTTCTGGCAGATACTTAAAGAGTACGTTAAATCGGCCGGTCTGACAGGTAAAATCACCCCGCATACCATCAGGCACAGCTTTGCCACTCATATGCTCAGCGGCGGGGCTGACCTGAGGTCGGTCCAGGAGCTGCTGGGACACGCCAACATCTCCACCACGCAAATCTACACCCACCTGACCAGCGAGCACGTCAGGCGCACCTACGAAAAATCACACCCGAGGGCCAAGTAATCTATTTACGGGAGTTGACACATGAGCGGTAAGTCCCACCAGCGACATGTCCCGCGCAGCCAACGCAAGAAATCACGGCCGGTCCTGCCCCCGGTAGCCGCCCCACCGACAGCAGCTGCGGCACCGGTAGCGTCAGCGGCACCACCCGTAGCCGCGGCAGCCCCCCTCCGGGCCGCCGCTCCAACCACAGGGCCAACCGCCGCCAAAACCCCGGCCAGAACGGCGTCTTACGCCTACGTAACCACTGAGTTGAAGCGCATCGGCATACTGGCCGGCATCATGGTGGTGATACTGGTGGTGCTGGCCCTGGTCTTGCCCTAGTCCGGGCCGGGTAGTCGGTATGGATTTTACCGCGGCGAGAGCCCGCTTGATTCAGCAGCTCAGCCACGAGATTAAAGACCGGCGAGTACTGGAGGCGATGTCTCGCGTCCCCCGGGAGCGGTTCATCCCTCTTGAAAGCTGGCCTCTGGCCTACGATGATAGACCACTGCCCATCGGCTACGACCAGACCATCTCCCAGCCCTATATCGTCGCTCTGATGACCCAGGCCCTGCAACTGGCCGGGGAGGAGCAGGTGCTGGAGATAGGTACTGGCAGCGGCTACCAGACCGCCATTCTCGCCCAGCTTTGCCGGCGGGTGGTAACCACCGAGCGGCAGCCAGCCCTGGCTGCTGCCGCCGGGAAAGTACTGGCCGAGCTGGGTTACCATAATGTTGAAGAACACCTGGCCGAGGCCACCCTGGGGTGGCCCAAGGCAGCCCCCTATGACGCCATACTGGTCACCGCCGGGGCCCCCGAGGTACCGCCGGACCTGATAGCCCAGCTGGCCATCGGCGGCCGCCTGGTGATACCGGTCGGCTCCCGTTATATCCAGGAGTTGTACCGCATCACCCGGCACCCCAAAAAGAACCGGGTGGAAAACCTGGGCGGCTGCCGCTTTGTACCCCTGGTCGGTCAGGGTGCCTGGGACGAAGACTGAAGGAGGCTTTAGCATGGAGGTCATGGAGGCCATCAAAGGCCGCCGGAGCATCCGCCAGTACCGGACTACCCCGGTAACCGACGAGGCCGTTGAGCAGGTGCTGGAGGCAGCCCGCCAGGCGCCATCGTGGTCCAATACCCAGTGCTGGCGATTTATCGTGGTCCGCGACGATGAGATAAAGGCCGCCCTGGCCGGGACCCTGTTTGACAACCCGGCCACCGAGGCCATCAGGCAGACCCCGGTGGTCATCGTGGCCTGTGCCGAGCTGGGCCGGGCCGGCTTCCGGAAAGGCCAGCCGGACACGGACAAGGGCGACTGGTACATGTTTGACGTGGCCCTGGCCATGCAGAACCTGGTGCTGGCGGCCCATGCCCTGGGGCTGGGTACGGTACACGTGGGGCGCTTTGACGCCCCGAAAGCCGCCGCTGTACTGGAGGTACCCCCCGGCTTCAGCGTGGTAGAGATGACACCGCTGGGCTACCCGGACCAGGCTCCCCAGCCCCGACCGAGGAA
>JAZDIY010000230.1:0-4665 GCA_043804445.1 Chloroflexota bacterium
ATGCCCCGGTAGTCGGTGAGGATGCCAATGCTGCACCGGCCGATATTCTCCTCCAGTTCATCGATAATCTGGGCCTTTTTTTCTCTAGCCAATTCGCTCATACCTCCGTTACCACCCTGATGGCGGGTAATACAAAAGCGAGTCCCGTGCTCGGCTTGAGACGTCAGGACTCGCCAGGGTTCGCTTTGGCGTGAAGTCCTTCTTCCTCGGCGGGCACCACTGTTTTAAGCCGTTACCGGCACCAGCTGTCTCCGGATAGGGACCACCAATCTATGCAGTTGTTAATCAGCTTGGTCCGCCGGCCGCGCCGGCGGGCGGCATCAGCTGGAAGTCAACGACAGGGTTGATTTAAGGTCAAGCCGGATGCCTGGCCCCATGGTGGTGGTCAGCGAGGCGGTCTTGACGTACTGCCCCTTGGCCCCGCTGGGTTTGGCCTTGACTATCGCCTCGGTGATGGCGCTGAGGTTGTCCAGCAGCTTGCTGTCCTCAAAGCTGGCCTTACCCAGGGGCAGGTGAATAATGGCGGTTCGGTCCAGCTTGAACTCCACCCGGCCCTTGCGGGCATCAGCGATTACCCGGGGCAGGTTCTCGGCGGCCACCACCGTGCCCGATTTGGGGTTGGGCATCAGCCCCCGCCTCCCCAGCACCTTGCCCAGCTTGCCCACCTTGCCCATCATTTCCGGGGTGGCGATGGCGGTATCGAACTCCAGCCAGCCGTCCTCGATTTTCTTTACCAGTTCCTCACCGCCCACCACGTCCGCTCCCGCCGACTGGGCCACCCGCTCCGCTTCGCCCTGGGCAAAGACCAGCACCCGCACCGTCTTGCCCAGGCCGTGCGGCAGCAGGGCCACGCCGCGTATCTGCTGGGTGGCGTTGCGCGGGTCAAGCCCCATCCGCAGGTGCAGCTCCACCGTTTCGTCAAACTGGCTGCGCGCCATTTCTTTGGCCAGCTTGATGGCCTCGTCCGGGGTGTATTCCCGGTTTTTATCCCGCAGCTTGACGGCTTCCTGATATTTTTTGCCTTGTTTTACCATATACCTACTCTATTTCAATCCCCATGCTCCGGGCCGTGCCGGCCACGGTTTTCTCCGCCCCTTCGATGTCCAGAGCATTGAGGTCTTTCGCCTTGAGTTCGGCTATCTCGCGCAGCTTGGCGCGGGGTAGCCTGCCCGCCTTGTCCCGGCCGGTGTTGCTTGCCCCCTTGGCCACACCCAGGGCCTTCTTGAGCAGGTCCGCGGTGGGTGGGGTCTTGGTGATAAAGGTAAATGACCGGTCTTCAAAGACGGTGATTTCCACCGGGATGATGGAGCCGGCCTGGGCGGCGGTACGCTCGTTATATTCCTTGCAGAACCCCATGATATTGACCCCGTGCTGCCCCAGCGCCGGGCCAACGGGCGGGGCCGGGTTGGCCTTCCCCGCTTCAATCTGCAGTTTGATGATGGTCTTAATCTTCTTGGCCACGGTTTTCCCTGTCTTTCCTTTCAGCTTGGGCTAAAGCTTCTCCACCTGCAGGAAGTCAAGCTCCACGGGTGTTTCCCGCCCGAAGAGGGTGAGCAGCACCTTAACCTTACCCTTGTCCTCGCTTATCTCGTCCACCACGCCCACGAAATCAATAAACGGCCCGTCGGTCACCCGGACACTCTGGCCCTGGCGGAAGCCGACCTTAATCTTGGGGGCTTCCGCCGTCATCTGTTTCAGAATCCTCTCCACCTCGTTTTCCCGCAGCGGGGAGGGCTTGTTGCCGCTACTGACAAAACCGGTAACCCCCGGGGTGTTGCGCACGATGTTCCAGCTGTGGTCGGTCATCTGCATCTCTATCAGGATATAGCTGGGCAGTATCTTCTTGGTTACCGTGTGACGCTGCCCGTTCTTGACCTCAATCTCATCCTCGGTAGGGATGATTATCTGGAAGACCTCGCCGCCGCCATCCATGAACCGGATGCGCTGCTCCAGGTTCTTCTTTACCCTCTCCTCATAGCCCGAGTAGGTATGGATGACGTACCACTCTGTCTTCGGCTCAACCTGCTTCTTTTCTTCTGTTACCGCCACCGGCGACCTCACTTAAAAGTATCGCGGGAGTAAGCCACCCGTCATGCCTGCCGCTAACGGGGCAGCAGCACCCCGTCAACCAGGCGTGAAAAGGCGAAGTCGAGCACGCCCAGTACGACACCCACCGCCGCGGCGACCACCAGTACCAGAAAGGTCAGGTAGGTCGCCTCCTGCCTGGTGAGCCAGACCACCTTCTTTAGCTCGGCTATCGTCTCGCTGATGAAGGTGAACCGGGCACCACCCCGCTTGGCGGCCGTAAGCTGCTTGGTCATCCCCGGGTCCTCTGGGCATCCCTCCGCCCCACTACTTTACCTCTCGGTGCAGCCGGTGGGTGCGGCAGCGGGGGCAGTATTTCATCAGCTCCAGGCGCTGGGAATCATTCCGGCGGTTCTTGGTGGTGGTGTAGGTCCGCTCCCGGCACTCGCTGCAGGCAAGATGGATGATAGCTCTGGTTTCCCCTTTTTTGGCCATAACTACTCAATAATATTGCTGATGGTGCCGGCGCCTACCGTTCTGCCGCCCTCGCGGATGGCGAAACGCAGGCCTTTCTCCAGGGCTACCGGGTAAATCAGCTCAATCTTCATCTTGATATTATCACCGGGCATGACCATCTCCACCCCGGGGGGTAGCTCGATACTGCCGGTCACATCGGTGGTGCGGATGTAGAACTGGGGTTTGTAGCCGTTGAAGAACGGCGTGTGCCGGCCCCCTTCCTCTTTGTTCAGGACGTAGATCTCGGCCTCGGCCTTGGTGTGCGGCTTGATGCTACCCGGTGCCGCCAGCACCTGACCGCGCTCGACGTCCTCGCGCTCCACGCCGCGGAGCAGGATGCCTACCGCATCGCCGGGCAAGGCCTCGTCCAGGAACTTGTGGAACATCTCCAGGCTGGTGGCGACCACCTTCTTCGGCTCATGGTGCAGGCCGACAATCTCCACCTCCTGGCCGGGCTTGATGACACCGCGCTCCACCCGGCCGGTGGGTACGGTACCCCGCCCCTTGATGCTGAAAACGTCCTCCACCGACATCAGGAAGGGCTGGTCCTTGGGGCGCGCCGGGGTGGGGATGTAGTCGTCCACGGCATCCATCAGCTTGAGAATGCCGCCGCACCACGGGCACTCTCTCTTACCGCAGCCGCACTCCAGGGCCTTGAGGGCGCTCACCCGGACAATCGGTATCTCGTCACCGGGGAAGTGGTATTTGTTTAAGAGCTCCCTGACCTCCATCTCCACCAGGTCCAGCAGCTCTTCGTCTTCCATGGCGTCCACCTTGTTGAGGGCGACCACCATGGAGGGCACCTCCACCTGGTAGGCCAGCAGGACGTGCTCGCGGGTCTGCGGCATCGGCCCGTCGGGGGCGCTGACCACCAGTATGGCCCCGTCCATCTGAGCGGCACCGGTAATCATGTTCTTGATGTAGTCGGCGTGCCCCGGGCAGTCGATGTGGGCGTAGTGGCGCTTGGCCGTCTCGTACTCCACATGGGCGATGGCAATGGTCAGGCCCCTGGCCTTTTCCTCCGGGGCGTTGTCAATGCTATCGAACGGGCGGAATTCACCCCCGTACGCCTTGGACAGCACCAGGGTTATCGCCGAGGTCAGCGTGGTCTTGCCGTGGTCAACGTGTCCGATGGTACCTACGTTGCAATGCGGCTTGGTGCGCTCAAATTTCTTTTTGGCCATTTGATGTCCCCCCTTTTATCCTTTAGCCCACAATCGGATTCGAACCGATGACCCCGTTCTTACCAAGAACGTGCTCTACCTGCTGAGCTATGTGGGCACACAGCCGTAGCTAATTCTAAGGTAGTAAAAACGAAAAGTCAAGCTGCAGACCGCACCCTATCGGCAACCGGGCTATGGCGGCTGGTCTTCCGTCACCGGGCGGCTACACCTTAACTACCGTTGTGAGGCCCATCCCCCAGCACTATTAGCAAACTACCAATATAGGTTAATGGTTTTGGGGTGGGTTTGTCAAGGCCCTCTGCTGACCGCAGCGGTTTGAAGCAGGCGTTTCTGGCTCGGCCCGATCAGTATGGAGAGGGCGAAAGCCAGCACACATACCCCGCCCGCAATCAATATGGCCAGGACGTAGCTGCCGGTGGCGTCGAAGATGAGGCCGCCCATGAGCGGCCCCAGGACACCGGCCGGCAGGCCGCTGATGAACCAGATACCGGTAATCATGCCGAGGTTCTTTTCCCCAAAAACATCGCCCAGTATCAGGGAACCCTGCACTATCCAGCCGCCGTAGCCGAAGCCCAGAAAGAACATGACCGCGTAGAGGACCAGCGGCCCGTTTATCGTCAGCAGGGCAAAGATGCCGACCGCTTCAATGGCACAGCACATTATCTGGGTGGGTATTCTGCCGATATGGTCAGAGATGGAGCCCGAGATGATACGGCCGAATATGGAGCCCATCCCCAGTGCGGATAGCCCCAGGCTGGCGGTAACCAGGGACATGCCGATGGCGGTGCTGTAAGGCACGATATGGACGATAACCATCTGCTCGGCGGCAAAGGAGAAGAGGCAGACCAGGAAAAGCAGCCAGAATACCCCGGTGCGGATGGTCTCGGTGACGGTAAAGTGCCGGTCGGGTGCCGAGCGCATCACGGCACCGGTGTCCTGC
>JAZDIY010000231.1:0-5834 GCA_043804445.1 Chloroflexota bacterium
CGGAAGCTAGAACGCCGGAGCTCCGGGTATCCGGGAAACCTCCGCGGAGAAAGGGGGTGGGATGATGTACCGGGCCGGTCATTAGTCCCCCTTGCTGACTTATAGCCGAGGGGGGCTTATTTTTTTTGGGTCTAACCCTGAGGAGATGATGGCTGGTGAAGCTGGTGCGGCTTAACGGGGGCCTGAGGTGATGGCGGAGCTGCTGGTGCTGCCGCTGGCCCTGGCCCTGGACCTGGCCTGGGGCGAGCCGCCCCGCCCGGTGCACCCGGTGGTGGGCATGGGCAAGGTGATTGCCTGGCTGGAGCGGGGCAGCCGCCCGGCCCGTTCGCCGCGGGCCCGGCTGGCCTACGGGGTGGGGATGGCCCTGCTCGCCGTGACCCTGTTCACTATTCCGGTTTATCTGCTGCTGTCTTACCTGCGCGTTCTCAGCCCGGTGGCCTACGTGTTGGTGGCGGCCCTGCTGTTCAAGACCACTTTCTCCCTTAAGGAGCTGCGGCGGGCGGCGCGGCGGGTCAGGGACAGCCTGGAGGATGGCCAGCTGGCCAGGGCCCGACTTGAACTGCGGGCCCTGGTCAGCCGTGATACCGAAGGTCTGTCTGAGCCGCTGGCGGTCTCGGCGGCGGTGGAGTCGGTGGCGGAGAACGCCGCCGACAGTCTGGTGGCCCCCCTGTTCTACTACCTGTTCTTCGGTGTCGCCGGGGCGGTGGCCTACCGGGTGGTCAACACCCTGGACGCCATGGTGGGCTATCACGGGGGCTACGAGCACCTGGGCAAGTTCGCCGCCCGGCTGGATGACGTGCTCAACTACCTGCCCGCCCGGCTGGCCGGCCTGCTCCTGGTGGGGGCGGTGGGCGTCACCGGCGGGCCGGCGGCCCGGTCCTGGCGGACGATGCGGGCCGGGCACGCCCGGACGGAGAGCCCCAACGCCGGCTGGCCCATGGCGGCCATGGCCGGCGGGCTGGTCGTGACCCTGCACAAGGTGGGCCACTACCGGCTGGGGGAGGGCCGCCTGCCTGTCCCGCGGGACATCGGGGCCGCCCTGAGGCTGGTGCTGGTGGCCGCCCTGACCTGGGCTTTAGTGGTGATGATAGCGGAGGTGGTGGGCTATGCCCTTGCGGCCTAGGCCCGAGGTGGCCGGCCTGACGGCCTGCCCCCACGGGGGCCCCGATTACGCCGAGCTGCGGGCGATGGGCCTGTCCCCGGAGGCGGTGCTGGACTTCAGCGTCAGCGCCAGTCCCTTCCCGCCGCCGGTGGCGGTGGGGCGGGTGCTCGCTAATGTGGACGTGGCCCGCTACCCCGACCCGGAGGCCACCGGGCTGCGGCAGTGCCTGGCGGCCCGGCTGGGGGTGGCCCCGGACAATATCATCGCCGGCAACGGGGCGGTGGAGCTTATCCGCCTCATCGCCCTGACCTACTTCGGGGGGGAGGACTCAATCTTAGTCCTGGAGCCGGCCTTCGGCGAGTACCGTCTGGCGGCTCAAATCATGGGGGCGGAGGTCTTATCGCTGCGGGCCCGGGCCGGGGACGGTTTCGTACCCCGGCTGGGGGAGGTGGTGGGCGCCATCAGGGAGCACCGCCCCAGGGGGGTCTTTATCGGCCAGCCCGCCAGCCCCACCGGACAGTACCTCTCCCGCCGGGCGGTGGAGACTATCCGGGACGCCCTGGGTGAGGGGCTGCTGGTGCTGGACGAGGCCTTTATCGCTTTCGTCAGCCGGGCCTGGCCCTCGCTGGGGCTGGTCTCAACGGGCAACGTCATCGTGGTGCGCTCCATGACCAAGGACTACGCCCTGGCCGGGCTGCGCCTGGGCTACGCCGTGGCCGCCCCGGAGATTATTGAAAACCTGCGCCGGGTGCGCCCGCCGTGGCACGTCAACGCGGCGGCCCAGCGGGCCGGGGTGGCCGCTCTGGAGGACACCGGCTACCTGGCGCGGTGCCGGCGGAAGGTGAGGCGGGCCAAAGCTTACCTGGTGGCCGGGCTGGGGGAGGCCGGTCTGGAGGTAGTGCCCTCCCGGGCTAACTTTTTCCTGGTCAGGGTGGGGGACGGCCGGGGCTTCCGGGCGGCCCTGCTGGAGCGGGGTATCCTGGTGCGTGACGCCGCCTCCTTCGGCCTGCCCGAGTACGTCCGCATCGCCCCCCGCACCCTGCCCGAGTGCCGGCGGCTGGTGGCTGCGGTCAACGATGTCATGAAAGAACGGAGGTAAGGATATTTGTCGGCAGTGATTGATGGGGTGATTAAGGGGATTAGACCGCTGGACGGGGCGGCCATGGCGGCGGCCCGGGCCCGGCAGGAGCAGCTGACCAAGCCGCTGGGCAGCCTGTGACGGCTGGAGGCCCTCTCCGTGCAGCTGGCGGGGATTCAGGGCCGGCCCTTACCACAGGTCAGGGACAAGGCCATCATCACCATGGCCGGGGACCACGGCGTGGTGGCCGAGCGGGTGGGTAACTGGCCCCAGGCGGTGACCGCCCAGATGGTGGCTAATTTCCTGGGCGGCGGGGCGGGCATCAACGTGCTGGCCCGCCAGGTGGGGGCCCGGGTGGTGGTGGTGGACATGGGGGTGGCCACGCCCCTGCCTGCCCACCCCCGGCTGGTGTCGCGCCGGGTGGCCCCGGGCACGGCTGATATGGCCCTGGGGCCGGCCATGACCGGGGAGCAGGCGGTAACGGCGGTTGAAAACGGTATCGCGGTGCTCACCGCCGAGATAGAAAAGGGCCTGGACATCGTCGGTACCGGGGACATGGGCATCGGCAATACCACTGCCTCCAGTGCCATCTGCGCCGTCCTCACCGGGCGGCCGGTGGCCGAGGTTACCGGCCGGGGTACCGGCCTCAACGACGCGCAGCTGGCCCATAAGACCGCCGTCATCGAGCGGGCCCTGGCGGTGAACCGCCCTGACCCCGCCCGTCCCCTGGAAGTGCTGGCCGGGGTGGGGGGCTTCGAGATTGGCGGGCTGGCCGGGGTGATGCTGGCGGCGGCGGCCTACCGTATCCCGGTGGTGATTGACGGTTTTATCTCCGGGGCGGCGGCCCTGGTGGCCACCGCCCTGGCGCCCGGTCTGAAGGACTACCTCATCGCCGCCCATCTTTCGGCCGAGGCGGGCCACCGCTGCCTGCTGGAGCACCTGGGGCTGGAACCGTTACTGAATCTGGGGTTGCGGCTGGGGGAGGGCACCGGGGCGGCCCTGGGTATCTCTCTGGCCGAGGCGGCGGCCCGGCTGCTCGGGGAGATGGCCACCTTCGCCGAGGCCGGCGTCTCGGAGGACGGGGGATAGAGTTGAGGTTCCTGGCGGCCCTCCGCTTCCTCACCATCCTGCCCGTGCCCGGGCGGGAGGCTACCGCCGGGGAGGTGGGTGGCGCTACCGCCTACTTCCCGGTGGTCGGCATCATCATCGGTCTGGTCCTGGCGGGCCTGGACTGGCTGCTGGGATGGCTGCTGCCGCCGGCGGTGGTCAGCGGCCTGCTGCTGGTGGCCCTGGTGGTGCTCAGCGGGGCCCTGCACCTGGACGGCTTCATAGACACCTGTGACGGCCTGTCCGGCCGGACGGTGGCGGAAAGGTGGCGGGTGATGCGTGATAGCCGGGTGGGGGCCTTCGGCATCGCCGGGGCTTTCTGCCTGCTGCTGGTCAAGTACCTGGCGCTGGCCAGCCTGCCGCCATCGCTGACCACGGCCAGCCTGCTGCTGCTGCCGGTGACAAGCCGCTGGGCGATGGTCTATACTATTTTTGGTTTCCCTTACGCCCGCCCCTCCGGCCTGGGGGAGGCGTTCAAGCGGGGTACCGGCTGGCCGCAGCTGGCGGCGGCGACCCTGGTGGCGGTGGCGGTGGCCTGGGTCCTCTTCCGGCTGGCCGGGGTAGTGATACTGGCGGGTATCTGGCTGCTCACCCTGGCGGTGGCCGCTTACCTCCGGCGGAGACTGGCCGGGCTCACCGGCGACAGCTACGGGGCGGTCAACGAGCTGGCCGAGGCCGGCCTGCTGATACTGATTCTGCTGCTGGCCCGGCAGCACTGGCTGGGGCTGGCCTAGAGGGGAGGGATGGGAATTGTCCCGCGTATTTCTGGTAAGACACGGTGATACCGATGCCAACAGCCGGGAGCGGTTCTGGGGGAAGACCGACGTGGGCTTGAGCCCGGCCGGTGTGGCCCAGGCCGGGCGGCTGCGTGACCGCCTGGCCGCCGAGAAGATTGACGCCATCTACTCAAGCCGCCTGAAGCGGGCCCGGCATACCGCCGAGATTATCGCCAGCCGGCAGGCGGTGCCGGTGGTGGCCTGTGACGAACTCTGCGAGATTAACTTCGGTGAGCTGGAGGGGCTGGCCTTTGCCGAGATTAACCAGCGCTATCCCAAACTGACCGGCTCCTGGGCCAGGCGGGACCCGGACCTCACCTATCCCGGCGGGGACAACCTGAAGGAGTTCAGCCGCCGGGTAATCACCTTTCTGCCGCGGCTGGAAAAACATGCCGCCGAGGAGACCATCCTCATCGTGGCCCACAGCGGGGTGCTGCGCACCCTGCTCTGCCAGATGCTGGGCATTGACCTGGAGCGGCGGTGGCAGTTCCGTACCGACCTGGCCTCGCTGAGTATCGTGGATGTCCATCCTCCGGAGGCGGTGCTCACCCGCCTGAACGATCTGTGTCACCTGGACTAGGGACCAAGCAAGCGAGGGGGAAAACTAAAGTTAATACCCTGATAACCGGCAGGGGCCGTAGTGGTAAAAGCACCTTCGCCCAGGAGCTGGCCCGGCAACGGGGCGGGCCGGTGCTCTTTGTGGCCACGGCCGAGGCCGGTGATGACGAGATGCGGCGGCGTATCGAGCGGCACCGCCGGGAGAGGCCGGCGGGCTGGCGTACCCTGGAGGGTACCACCGGGCTCGGCCCCCTCATTTGCCGGGAGGCCGGTGGGGCCCGGGTGGTCATTCTGGACTGCGTCACTCTGCTGGTGAGTAACGTGCTGGGCCATTACTACTCCGCCGACGGCGGGCCGGTGGATGATGCCCTGGTGGAAGCCGGGGTTACCGCCGAGATTGACGGGCTGGTCGCCTGCCTGGGACAGACCGGGGCCAGCTTCATCGTGGTCACCAATGAGGTGGGCCTGGGCCTGGTGCCGGACAACCGGGCGGGGAGGCTCTACCGGGACCTGCTGGGCCGGGCCAACCAGCGCCTGGCCGCCGCCGTGGATGAGGTCTATTTCATGGTGGCGGGCCTGCCGCTGCGGATAAAGGGCTAGTCTTACCCCCGCTATATCGGCCAGCCCAGCCAGTCAAAGAGGCCGAGCATCTTCAGCCCGGTGTACCAGACGATGGCCAGGAAGACGTACTTCAGCTGCCGCGCCGGTAGCCGGTGGGCGGTTATCGCCCCCGCCTGGGCCATGCTCACGCTGGTTACCACCAGTATCAACCATGTCGGCAGGTGGACGTAGCCGATGGCGTCAGCAGGCAGGCCGCTGGCGCCCAGGCCGTGCAGGATGTAACTGGCCGCCGCCCCGGCGCTGGTGAAGAGCATGATGCCCAGGCTGGTGGCGATGGCGTGATGCATCCGGAACTTGAAGACCATCACCAGGATGGGTACCAGCAGCACCCCGCCGCCGATGCCCAGCAGGCCGGTGACCAGGCCGATGGGCAGGGCCCAGGCCACCAGGGGCCATAGCTTCTCCCGGGGTGGTGAGTCGCCGCCCGCCTCCGGCTGGCTGAAGAGCATCCTCAGGCCCGCCAGCATGGTGATGATGCCCAGGGCTATCTTCAGGGCCTCACCGGGGATATGGGTGGCCAGGGTAACCCCGCCCACAGAAGTAACCAGCCCGCAGCTGCCCATGACCAGGGCGGTCCGCCAGTGTACCACCC
>JAZDIY010000232.1:0-2375 GCA_043804445.1 Chloroflexota bacterium
AAGCCGATGGACGTGGCCCGGCTGGTAGAGATGGTGGGTGAGGCTACCCTGAAGCCACCTATCCTGGTGGTGGATGATGACCCCGATTTCTGCCGCACCATGACCCGGATGCTGGAGATGAAAGGCTACCGGGTATATGCCGCTGGCAGCGGGGGGGAGGCCCTCCGGGTAGCCCGCGAGGTAGTCTGCCCGATAGCCTTTATCGATGTCCGCATGCCGGAGATGGACGGCATAGAGACCTATCTGGCCTTAAAGGAGATTAATCCGGAACTGGTGCCGATTATGATGACCGGCTACCGCGAGGAGATGTGCCAGATTATCGAGAAGTATACCGAGGCTCCGGCGGCTACCTGTCTTTACAAGCCGTTCAACCCCTCACAGGTGATGCAGCTGGTGAGCCAGTTTGCCGACTAGTCTGATACCTGAAGGATACCCTTGAGATGAAGGCTAAGGAGAGCGTCCTTATCGTCGATGACGACCTGGGCTTCCTGCAGGTGGCCCAGGCTATCCTGCGGGCCAAGGGCTACGAAGTAGCCACGGTGCCTTCGGCCGGTGAGGCGATAAGCCGCGCCGAAGAACGCTTTTACCACGTGGCCGTCCTGGATATCAGCCTGCCCGATATCCCGGGAACGGAGCTGCTCTCCCGGCTGCTGGCCAGGCACCCGGACATGTTGGTCGTCATGCTCACCGGTCACTCCTCGGTACAGAACGCTGCCCAGTCCCTTAACCGGGGGGCCTTCGCCTACCTGGAGAAACCCTTGGACCCGGAGACCCTGCTGTCGGTCATCGGCCGGGGCCTGGAGAAGCAGCGGCTGGTCTTTGAGAACCGTCACCTGCTTGAGGAGCTGGAGCAGCGTAACCGGGAGACCGGTATCCTGCTCTCGGTATCCCGGGCGGTGGCCCAATCGCTGGACCTGGCACAGATTATTGACGCCGCCCTGGGGCAGGTGCTGCCTGCCCTGGAGGTGGCCGCCAGCTATGTCTATCTGGCTAAGGACGGCAACCTGGTCTTGAGCGGTGGCTCCGGCTTCAGTCCCCCCCTGCTGGCGACACTGGCGGGCGCCGATGTGGACCGGGGCGTTACCGGGGCCATCTTCAGAGAGGCCCGGCCCGCCGTGGTCGGTGCCGTGGCGGGTGATACCCGGCCGGACCTGGCACGGCTGGCCGAGGCGGGCTACCGGTCTTACGCCGGGGTGCCGCTGGTGATGCTGGCGGAGAGCATCGGGGTGATGGGGATGGTCAGCCGGGCGGAGCGTGACTTTAGTCCTCGGGAGGTGGAGCTGCTGGCCGCCATCGGCCGGGAGATAGCTATCGCCGTGCGCAATGCCCAGCTCTATGAGGCAGCCTCCAGCGCCCGGGCCCTCCGGGAGCTGGACACGCTGCGTACCGAGCTGCTGGCCAACGTCTCCCACGAGCTGCGCACCCCCCTGGCGGCCATCAAGGGTTTTGCCTCGAGCCTGCTCCAGCCTGACGTCAGTTTTGACACCGAGACCACCCACGAGTTCGTGACCACCATTGATAAGGAGGCCGACCGGCTCAACCGGCTGATCGAGGAGCTGCTGGTCATGTCCCGGCTGGAAGCCGGTACCCTGGAGGTTACCCGGGAACCGCACCGCCTGGCGGCGGTGGTCGAGTCCATCGAGGACCGCCTGCACAGCCTGGCCCTGAAACACCGGCTCCGCATCCAGGTCCCCGAGGATATACCGCTGGTGGCGATTGATGATGGCCGTATCGGCGAGGTGCTGAGCAATCTGGTGGAAAACGCCGCCAAGTACTCGCCGGAGGGGGCCCCCATCACCGTTGAGGCCCGGACCAATGGCGGCCGTGAGGTGGTGGTCAGCGTGGCGGACCAGGGTGAGGGTATTCCGCCGGAATACCACCAGAAGATATTCGAGCGCTTCTGCCAGCTGGAGGGCCGGGGCGGCCAGCCGCGGCGGGGTACTGGCCTGGGGCTGTCCATCTGCCACGGCATCATCGCCGCCCACGGCGGCCGGATATGGGTGGAGAGCCAGCCGGGGCAGGGGGCGCGGTTTAATTTCACTTTGCCCTTAAGCTGAGAGGTGAATCACTATGGATAAAACGCAGATTCTGGTAGTTGATGACGACCCGGCCATCCTGAGGTTCCTCGGGGCCAATCTCAAGGCCCGGGGCTATGAGGTTATCATGGCCGCTGATGGCGAGGAGGCCCTGGGGGTAATCGACCGGGAACTGGTTGACCTGGTGGTGCTGGACCTGATGATGCCCCGCATGGACGGGGTGGAGGTCTGCCGCCGCGTGCGGGAATGGTCCCAGGTGCCCATCATCATTCTCAGTGCCCGGGGGGGTGAGAAGGACAAGGTGCGGTGCCTGGAGCTGGGGGCCGATGATTATCTGAC
>JAZDIY010000233.1:0-4762 GCA_043804445.1 Chloroflexota bacterium
TGGACATCAAGATGCCGGGCCGGTCCGGGCTGGACTTCCTGCCGGAGATAAGGGCCCAGTACCCCAATACGGCGGTAGTCATGGTTACCGCCGTGACGGAGACTGACCTGATTAACGAATGCATCAGAAAAGGGGCCATAGACTACTTTACCAAACCCTTCGACCTGGATGAGGTCCTGCGGCTCATCGAGCGGATAAGCACCGACAAGCTAAAGCCCTTTCACAGCGTGGGTTCCATCACCCAGATATCCCGGGGTGAAGTGCAGCCGATACACGAGACTCACCGATGGCGGGTGACCAGGCGGGTGGTATGCGGCCATCTGGAAGGGGATATCAGCGGCGACTACACCATCACCTACAGCGCCGACATTGACTCCCTGGAGACCCAATCGGGCACCCTCTCCGGCGTGCTTGCGGTGGCGGGAGGCAGCTACGCGCTGGATATCGAAGGCCGCATCCAACCCCTGGAGGTACTGAAGGCGGCGGAGCTACCACCGAAATCCGGCCATTACGTCCCTATCCTGGCCAGACTGACCATCAAAGGGTACTGGACATTCACCACCGGCCTGTGGGGGAGAGGCAGCTTTGATGCCGTGGTGAACTTCATCCCCACCCCGGACGGTCACGTGGGCCGGGTGGTGGACAGCGAGTTTATCATGGCGGGACAGTTTGTCCAGCCGAAGGTCCTGGCCAGCACGGTTACTTAAACCATGCCCATTAATCCCCGGCCTGACCGCTGGGGGTAGGAAGTGGGGAAATATGAACACCGCAGAGTACCGCATCATTGTAGTAGACGATGAACCGATAGTACGGAAGGTTATCGGCAGGGGGTTAGCCGAGGCCGGCTATGCCTGTGAGGAAGCGGCCGGCGCCAGCGAAGCCCTGTCAAAAATGCAGGACAGCCACTTTGACCTGGTGCTGCTGGACATCAAGATGCCCGGCAAGTCCGGGCTGGAGCTGCTGCCGGAGATAAAAGCCAGATACCCCTACACCGACGTGGTGATGATAACCGCCGTCACCGAGACCGCGGTAGCCTTGCAGTGTGTCATGGAAGGGGCCAGTGACCATATCTGCAAGCCGTTTGACCTCAAAGAACTGGTGTCCGTGGTGGGAAAAACCCTGGAAAAGCAGCGGCTGGAGCACCATGACCTCGGCCAGCGGCAATACCTGGGACAGCAGATGGAGAAGCAGAAAGAGGCGATACGTCAGCTATTCCTGGGAGTACTTGAGTCAATCGTTTTCAACATGGAGGCCAGAAACCGGTTCAAGGCAGGACATTCCAGCCGGGTAGCCGAACTGGCGGTGGCCATGGGACGCCGATTAGGCTTAACCGGGCAGGACCTGGAAGACCTGCGGTGGGCCAGCCTGCTGCATGACATCGGTAACATCGCCCTGGACCAGGCCATACTGGACAAGCCGGACAAGCTCAACGCCGAGGAATATCAGGAGGTCCTTTTCTATGCCAAGCTGGGGCCCAGCATTATCAAGCCGGTAGTCAACGAAAAGGTGGTGGCCATCATCCGGCATCACCACGCCCGATGTGACCGCAGCCCGGAAGCACCCGGAGCGGCCCGGGTGGATATCCCCCTCGGCGCCAGGATACTGACGGTGGCCGATGCCTTTGACGGCATGACCTCGACCCGTCCCCACCGCGCCGCCCTCTCCAGGGCGGAGGCCTTCCGGGAAATCCAGCAAGGCTCGGGGGCCCGCTTTGCCCCGACAGTAGTGGCTACCCTCGGTGGCCTTTTGGAGGCGAGCCACCCGGTAAAGAGTTGAAGGCCTTACGGTAACCGGCCGTAAGATAAGGAGATAGCTATGGTTACTTCAATTTATCCGCCAACCGCCGTCAATCCGCCGCCAAAGGCGCTCATCGTCGATGATGAGGACGTCGTCAGAAAAACGCTGCGCAAGTGTCTGACGCAGGTCGGCTTTAATTGCCAGGAAGCCAGCACGGCCAGTCAGGCCCTGGAGTGCCTGAAGCAAAGACCGGCGGAAATCATCATGCTGGACATCAAGATGCCGGGTAAGTCCGGGCTGGAGCTGCTGCCCCATATTAAAGAGCTCTGCCCCACCAGCGCCGTGGTCATGGTGACGGCGGTTATTGACCCGGAGACCATTATCCAGTGCATGAGAGACGGGGCCCATGATTACATCACCAAACCTTTTGACCTGGACCAGGTCATCTGGAGCATCAAAAGCGTGCTGCAAAAGAGACAGCTGGAGATTGAGCTCAGGGAACACCAGATGGAACTGGAAGGAGAGGTGAGAGAAAAGACCAAGGAACTCCATAAGCTATTCATCGATGCCATTGAGGCCCTGGTCTCTGCCCTTGAAGCTAAGGACGAGTACACCGCCGGCCACTCCCGCCGCGTGGCGGAGACGGCGGTTTCCACCGGGATGGTGCTGGGGCTTTCCGAGGTGGAGCTGGATGACCTGCGCTGGGCGGCCCTGCTGCACGATATCGGTAAAATCGGCATCGACCCCTCCGTCCAGAACAAACCGGAGGGGCTGACCCCGGACGAGTACCAGTACATCATGGCCCACTGCGTTATCGGGCCCGGCATCGTGCAGTCACTGGTAAACGAGCGAATTGTCGAGCTCATCAGGCACCACCATGACCGCTATGACGGCACGGGGCTGTACCAGACCAAGCAGGGCGAAGCTATTCCCCTGGGGGCCAGGATTCTGGCCCTGGCAGACTCGTTCGATGCCATAACATCAAAACGCGCCTATCATAAGGCCAGGTCCGTCAAGGAGGCCATCGCCGAAATCAAGCACTGCTCCGGGACCCAGTTCGACCCCGAGGTGGTAAGGGCCTTTTTGAAGACGCCCATCATTGATGTGATGCACGCCCTGGAAAGGTGAAGGCCGCTGGCCTTCACCCTGCCCCCTGCCGGCTGACCCGGGGCTACCGGTTCCCGATTCGCTGCTTCCGCGCCATGCCCCGCCGTAACTGGTGCGGCGGGCGGCTCATATCACGGGCGGGTGCCGGTTTCTGGTAATCAAATTCCGGCAGTGTCCGCCTCTCCAGCGTCGCCCCGAGGATGCGTTCCAGGGCGCTCACCGTGCCGGTATCGTCGTCGGTCACGAAGGTCAGGGCATCACCGCTGCGGTTGACCCGGCCGGTCCGGCCGATACGATGGATGTAGTCATCGGTGCTACCGGGCATATCGTAGTTGATGACGTGTGAGATACGGGAAACGTCAAGGCCACGGGCGGCAATATCGGTAGCCACCAGAATCTTGTAGTAGCCATCACGGAAGCCGTCGAGAGCCTCCTGGCGCTGGTACTGAGACATGTTACCCTGCAGCGACGCCACCTGGTAGCCCGCCCGGCCCAGCTGCTGGGCCACGCGCTCGGCACGGTGCTTGGTACGGGTAAATACCAGCACCGACTCCGTTTTGATGTTATGTAACAGCTTGCTCAGCAGCTCCGTCTTGAGATGCTGTCTGACGGGATAAAGGGCGTGTGACACGGTCTGGGCCGGCAGGGTACGGCCAATCTGCACGGTGACCGGGTTCTGCAGGACTTCCTGCACCAGGGCACGGATGTCTTTGGGCATGGTAGCCGAGAACAGCAGTGTCTGGCGCGGGTTCATGATGCACCTCAGGATGTTACGGATGTCGGGCAGAAAACCCATGTCAAACATCCGGTCCGCCTCATCGATGACCAGCACTTTCAGGTGTGATAAATCGATGACGCCCTGCCACAGCAGGTCAAGCAACCGGCCGGGACAGGCCACCACAATTTCAACGCCCCTGTTCAGCTTCTGGACCTGTGGGGAAGCGCCCACCCCGCCGTATATCGCCAGGCTGCGCAGCCTGGTTTCCTTGCCCAGGGCAACGAAGAACTCGCTGGTCTGCTCCGCCAGCTCACGGGTGGGCGAGACGACGAGGGCCTGGAGGTGGCCCCGCGGTGCCCCCAGCAGACGATGTAAGATAGGCAGCACAAAAGCGGCCGTCTTGCCGGTGCCGGTCTGGGCCAGACCGATGAGGTCCCGCCCCTGCATTATCGGGGGAATGGCCTGCTCCTGGATGGGGGTGGGTTCTGTGTAACCGAGCGCCCGTACCCCCGCCATGATGCTCGGATGCAAATTAAAGGTTTCGAAATTCATCAATACTCCTGGTTAAGTTGTGGATTATCTGCCCGGGCTGTGCCCGGGCTCGTTGGTGTCAGCTTGGGAACGCCAGAACACCCGGCCTTCAGCACGGAAAGTGTCATGGCCCCGCGATGGGGAACCCGGAGGGACCGGCCCCTAAGACTCATGGGATGACCTCCTCTGTAGTAGATTTTAGTTAGAGTTCGGTCACCCAATACTAGTGTCAAGCAGCCGGCAGTGACTTGAAGAAGCTGGCATAAACCTTCACTACAACTAATTAGCATAATTATACCCTAAAGAAAGTGTCTTGGCAACCCGGCCTCTTTAGGCGTACCCGGCAGCATGCTATAATGACCTTGTGTCCCGTGATATGGCGCTTTACATCCATATTCCTTTCTGCCGCCGCCGGTGCCGCTACTGCTCCTTTGTATCGTACCAGGACCGCCAGGCGGATATCCCCGCTTACCTGGCGGTCCTCCGGGCGGAGCTGACCCGGCGCGCCGGCGGCGAATGTCTCCGCAGCATCTACTTCGGCGGCGGCACCCCCAGCCTGCTTACGGCCGAGCAGGTCGGTGACATCATGGCCACGGTCAGCGCCCTTTTCACCGTAGCAGCAACGGCCGAGGTAACCATCGAAGCCAACCCGGGCACCGTTGACCCCGG
>JAZDIY010000234.1:0-3095 GCA_043804445.1 Chloroflexota bacterium
TCCGGGAAAAAGACTTGGCGGTCTGAGGCCGCCTGATAAATACAGTATTATAAGTATAGAGATTTGAATTTTGGCTTGTCAAGCTGGCGAGGCTACTCAAGCCTGAGGGTACTGCGGTATAATATCAGGTAGTAGTCCGGGGGGGGTTGAGCCGTTTGAGTGTCCGGGTAAATATCGCCCCGATGATGCAGCACCTTACCGGGGGCCAGCCCATGGTTGAGGTGAAGGGTGACACGGTAGGGCAGTGCCTGGAGCAGTTGCTGGGCCGGTTTCCCGGTCTTGGGGACTGGCTGCTCGATGCCGGGGGCCGGCTGCGTGATTCGATAGATGTCTTCGTCAACCAGCGGAGTACTTTCCCCGAGGAGCTGGCCCGGCCGGTCAGCGATGGCGATGAGATTCATATCGTCGCTCTTATCTCGGGGGGCTAGTCGATAACGTGTCTCTGGCGGCTCTGTTTAGCCCTCGACGATATCGCCCACCACCGGGTCTACCCTGACCCCTTTGCTGGCCACCCAGGTCAGGCCCTGCTCGATTTCCTCTTCCTTCCCTTCCAGCTCCAGCACCACCCAGCCCTTGCTCTCGGAGACATCGGCCCGGCGGATATTGGTCACCACCTGGTACTGGTGGGCCAGGTTATAGATAATCGGTTCACGGATAAGCTCGGTGGGAAAGGTGAACATTACCTGTCTCTTGGCCATCTTTATCTCCCCCTGCGTCTTGCTGGTGCTAGTATAACACAGGCGGCGGCGTGAGGCGAAGCTTCAGACCAGAGCCCCCACCACCTGCTCGAATGACTCCAGGGTGGCCTGGACGGCCAGAGGCCGCACGATATCGCTGACCACTTCCTGGGTACGGGGACCCGCCCCGGTGATAAGGGTCACGGTGACGTCATTCTCCCTGATGATGCCGCGGGCGGCCAGCTTCTTGATGGCGGCGATGACCACCCCGCCCGTGGCCTCGGCGAAGATGCCCTCGGTCTGGGCCAGCAGCTTTACCCCATCGGTGAGCTCCTCGTCACTGGCGGCGGCGCCGCCGCCACCGGACTGCCGGGCCACCATCAGGGCGTAGTAACCGTCGGCCGGGTTGCCGATGGCGATGGACTTGGCCACGGTGTGGGGTATCACCGGGTGCACGTGCAGGCTGCCGGCCTCAAAGGCGTTGACGATGGGCGAGCTGCCGGCCGCCTGGGCCACGTACATGTGGGTGTTGACCGGCTCGATTAGGTTGAGCATGGAGAGCTCGTTCAGGCCCTTCCAGATGCGAGTGAAGAGCAGGCCCGAGGCGGCGGGCGACACCACGCAGTCGGGGGCGCGCCAGCCGAGCTGCTGGGCCACCTCGTAACCCATTGTCTTGCTGCCCTCGGCGTAGTAGGGGCGGAGGTTGATGTTGATGAACCCCCAGGGGTACTTATCCACCAGCTCCCGGCAGAGGCGGTTAACGTCGTCGTAGCTGCCGTCCACGGTGACCAGCACCGGGTTGTAGATGGCGGTGCCCACCAGCTTGCCCTGCTCCACGTTGGCCGGCACCAGCACGCAGGCCTTGATATTGGCCTTGGCGGCGTGGGCGGCCACGCTGGCGGCCAGGTTGCCGGTGGAGGCGCAGGCGATGGTGTCAAAGCCGAACTCCCGGGCCTTGGAGGTGGCCACCGAGACCACCCGGTCCTTGAAGGAGTAGGTGGGGTTCAGGCAGTCGTTCTTGATGTAAAGCTCCTTCAGCCCCAGGGCCTCACCCAGGCGGCTGGCCTTGACCAGCGGGGTCATGCCGGTGCCGAGGTCAACCACCTCGGCCTCAACCGGCAGCATATCGCGGTAGCGCCACATGGTCAGCGGGCCGCTATCCAGCTTCTGGCGACTCACCGCCTTGGCCATGGCCTTGTAATCGTAGCTGACCTCCAGCGGGCTCAGGCAGAAGTCACACAGGTTAATCGCTTCCAGGGGGTACTCTTTACCGCACTTGCGGCAGCGCAAGGCTCTGGCGTAAGACATCGGCGGCTCCTTTAGCTAGACTCCAGCGCCTGGCGCAAATCGTCAATTAAATCGTCGGCGTTTTCCAGCCCCACCGACAGCCGGATAACGTCGTCGGTGATGCCCGCCTGGTCCCGGTGCGCTTTGGGCATGGCGGCGTGGCTCATGGTGGCCGGGTGCTCGGCCAGCGAGGCCGCCCCGCCCAGGGACTCGGCCAGGGCGAAGATTTTCAGATTTCTCAGGCAGCCGGTGGCCTTTTCCCGGCCCCCGTTGACGCGGCAGGATACTACGCCGCCGAAGCCCTTCATCTGCCTTCTGGCGATATCGTGCCCCGGGTGGGAGGCCAGGCCGGGGTAGAACACCTGTTTGATAGCGGGGTGTCCTGCCAGGTAATCGGCTACCGCCGCGGCGTTCTCGGTGTGCTGTCTCATCCTGATGGGCAGGGTCTCGATGCCCCGCAGCACCAGCCAGCAGTCAAAGGGGGAGGCACCGGTGCCCATGCCGTTCAGCAGGAACTGTACTCGCTCGGTCAGCGCGTCGGTGGTGGTGACCACCGCCCCGCCGACCACGTCGCAGTGCCCGTTGAGGTATTTGGTGGTGGAGTGCACCACCAGGTCGATGCCGTACTCGATGGGCCTCAGGAAGTAGGGGGTGGCGAAGGTGTTGTCGATGACGCTGAGCAGCTTATGCTTCCGGGCGATATCCGCCACCATCTCCACGTCCACGATGTTCAACAGCGGGTTGGAGGGGGTCTCCAGCCACAGCATCCGGGTATTGGGCCGTATGGCCGCTTCAATCCGCCGCCGGTCGTCCAGCCTCAGGAAGGTAGTCTCCAGGCCGAGGTGAGCCATGATGTCCTGCAACAGGCGGTAGGTGCCCCCGTAGACATCGTCGCCGCAGATGACGTGGTCGCCGGATTTGAGCAGGTGCATCACGGTGGCCTCGGCGGCCATGCCGGTAGCAAAGGCAAACCCTGCCTTACCCCCTTCCAGCCGGGCGATGGTTTCCTCCAGCACCTTACGGGTGGGGTTGGCGGTGCGGGAGTAATCGTAGCCGCTCCGGGTCTGGCCGATGTCGGCGAAGGCGAAGGTGGACGTCTGGTATATCGGTACGGCGATGGCCCCGGTCCGG
>JAZDIY010000235.1:0-2614 GCA_043804445.1 Chloroflexota bacterium
CCGCCAGGTAGTGGTCCATGAAAGCGGGGTTCTCGCTCAGCTCGATGTTGGTCATCATCCTGGCGATCCGCTCCCCGTCTTCCAGCATCTCGTTGCAGAAGGAGATCAGCCGGGCCCCCAGCAGGGAGCCGTTGCCGACGAAGACGAACCGCTCCCGGGGGAGGTCGGGCAGCAGGCCGATGGCAATGGCCTTCTCCACATCAAGGCTGTTGCCGAAGGCCCCGGCCACGATGACCTGCTCCAGGTCGGCCACGGTGAACCCCACGCTCCGAACGAGGGTCTGCCAGCCGGCGTACATGGCCGCCTTGGCCCGCATCAGGTTATCAATGTCCACCTCGGTAATCACGATGTCCTTGCCAATCTGGGTGTCTTTCGCCGGGGCCAGCAGGTACTCGTGGCCGTCCTCCCCCTGCCGTACCCGTTTGGTGGGCAGGCCGGTGTGAAAGCTGCCGTCCTGGCCGATGATACCGGCCTCCAGCAGCCCAGCCACGGTGTTAATCAGCCCCGAGCCGCAGATACCCCTGGGCCTGGCATCGCCGATGGTGTGCACCATCGGCTCCAGACTACCGGGATTGATGTCAACGTCCTGTATCGCCCCATCGGCAGCTATCATACCATACTTCACCCCACCGCCCTCGAAGGTGGGGCCCGCCGAGCAGGAGGCGGTTACCATCCAGTCCGAGTTACCCACCACAATCTCACCGTTGGTGCCGATGTCCATGAACAGGGTCAGCTTCTTGCGCTGGTGGATGCCCGACCCCACCACGCCGGCCACGATGTCCCCGCCCACGTAGCTGGCCACCGAGGGGAAGGTGAAGAGGTAGACCTGGGGGCGCACCTTGATGCCCGGGAGCTGGCCTCCACCGGCGGCAGGAAATTGGCCGCCGGGACGTAAGGGGCCAGCCGGATGTACTTGGGGTCAATCCCCACCAGCAGCTGGGTCATGGTGGTGTTACCGGCGGCGATAACGTGGCCGATGTGCTCTGTCTTGACCTGCCCCCGGGCCAGCAGCTCCCCGATAACGGCGTTCATGGTGTCCACCACCGCCCGCTGCAGTCTCTTGAGACCGCCCGGCTTCTGGCTCTGGGCGATGCGCGAGATGACGTCGGCCCCGTAGCTTATCTGTCCGTTGAGGGAGATACCCTCGGCCACCACCCGGGCCCGGTTCAGGTCCAAAAGCTGCCCGCAGACGGTGGTGGTACCGATATCGAAGGCCAAGGCGTAGTGCCGGTCACGGGTGTCGCCCGGCGCCACGTTGATGACCCGGGGCCGGCGGGCCTCACCGCCCCGCGGCTTGGCGGCGGTGACCAGGGTGGTCACTGTCACCTTCCATTTACCGTCCCGCAGCACCCCGGGGAGCTTGCGCACGACCTCAAAGTCCACCCACAGGTTGCTCAGGCCGCACTGCTGTTTCAGGCCCCGCAGCAGCCGGGACAGGTCACTGGCGTTGTCCTTCAGGGAGGGCGGGGTAAGCTCCAGGCAACACTTGCCCAGGGGCGGCTTGAAGCGCCAGCCGGTGGCCAGGGCCTCGGCGGCCCTTTGGCTCTCCCGGGTGAGCACGGCCTTCTCCAGCCGCGATTCCACCGGGAGGTAAACGCTCACGTCGCCGGTCACCCGGCTCTGGCAGGCCTGGCGGATACCCTGGTCATACTCCGCCTGAGAGAGCTTCTTAGTGCGGGTGGTCTCTACCTCGCCCTTCTTGACCTGGACCTTGCAGGTGCCGCAGGTACCGGCACCGCCGCAGGAGGCGTAGACGTGCACGCCGGCGGCAATCGCCGTCTCGAGGAGGTTGGCCCCCCCGGCCACGGTAATATCAACGTTATCCGGGTCGAAGTGAACCTTAAATTGTTTTTTGGGCGCCGCTTTGGCCATCCCGACTCCTACCTATATTATAGACCCATCGCCACCGCTCTGGCCAGCTAGAACAGCCCCTGCACCTTGCCGGTCTGGGTATCCACGTCCACCCGCCGGAAGGCCGGGTCGGAGCTGGTGCCCGGCATCAGGCTGATGGTACCCGCCATGGGGCAGAGGAACTTGGCCCCGGAGTAAATCAGGATGTCGCGGATGGGCAGGGTCCACCCCTTGGGGACACCCTTCAGGCTCGGGTCATGGGTCAGGGAGAGGTGGGTCTTCACCATCATGGTGGCGTACTCGTCGTACTTGGGGTCCTCTTCAAACTTCTTGGCCTTGGCCTCGGCTTCCGGCGTCCAGGAGACGCCGTCGGCCCCGTAGACCTCCCGGGCAATCTTTGCCGCCCGCTGGCGCAGCTTCATCTCGTTGGGGTAGAGGAACTTGAAGTCGTTCTTATCCTTGCAGGCGTCAATCACGGCGTCGGCCAGCTCCAGGGCCCCGTCGCCGCCCTGGGCCCAGTGGTTGGAGAGGGCGCAGCGGGCCCCGGCGGGCCGGGCCGCCGGCCGGCCCCCCCCAAAAAACGGCGGGGGGTCGGTGGGGGAGCGGGTGTTGGGCACCACCCGGGTGTTCCCCACCACCGGGCCCCACACCCACCCCCCGCCTTTTTTGGGGGTGGGCGGGCGGGGGCCCCCGCCCCCCGGGGCCCGCTGCGCCCTCTCCAACCACTGGGCCCAGGGCGGCGACGGGGCCCTGGAGCTGGCCG
>JAZDIY010000236.1:0-2051 GCA_043804445.1 Chloroflexota bacterium
CTGTTTCCGGCGTGCTGGCGGTCCTCTTCGCCCTGTTTTTGGCAAGGGATGTTCTGAGGCGGGACCCCGGCACCCCCAAGATGCAGGAAATCGGGGGCATGATATTTGAGGGGGCCATGGCCTTCCTCAAGCGCCAGTACACTACAATCGGGATACTGGCCCTGGTTACTGCCGTGGTTATCGGCGGACTTCTCGGCCTGCTGGCCTCCACCACGGAACTGGAGGAGCTTGATATCTCCCGTTGGGGCCTTCTGGGCTACACCGCCCTGGCCTTCCTGGCGGGGGCCTTCTGCTCAGCGGTATCAGGGTTCATCGGCATGTACATCTCGGTCAAGTCAAATGTGCGCTGTGCCTCTGGTGCCCAGCGGGGACTGAACGAGGCCATCACCGTTGCCATCAGGGGAGGGGCGGTGTCCGGTTTCCTTATCGTTGCCCTGAGCCTTTTGGGGGTGGCAGGCATCTTCTACCTCTATGGAGGCTCCGACCGGCCTGACATAGCCCCCCACCTGATTGTGGGCTTCGGCTTCGGGGCCAGCTTCGTGGCCCTCTTCGCCCAGCTCGGCGGGGGCATCTACACAAAGGCTGCGGATATGGGCGCCGACCTGGTGGGCAAGGTAGAGGCCGGTATCCCCGAGGATGACCCCAGGAATGCCGCCGTTGTGGCCGACCTGGTGGGGGACAATGTGGGCGACTGCGCCGGCCGCGGCGCCGACCTCTTTGAGTCCACGGCTGCGGAGAACATCGGGGCCATGATTCTCGGAGTGGCCATCTGGAGAATCACTGACAACCCGGTCTGGGTCTTCTTCCCGCTGGTGGTCCGCGCCTTCGGCCTCATCGCCAGCGCTGTAGGCATCCTGGTGGTGAGGGGGAAAGAAGGTGAGAACCCCATGACCGCCCTCAACCGGGGGTACTTTGTCTCCATTGGCCTGTCCCTCGTGGGCATGCTATTGTCGGTCAGCTACATGCTGGACAACATGTGGTTCTTCTGGGCGGGGGCAGTGGGTATTCTGACCAGCGTGGTAGTGGTGTTTGTCACCCAGTACTACACCGAGCCGCGCTACCGTCCGGTAAAGGAGATAGCCCAGGCCTCCCGCACCGGACCGGCCACCAACATCGTAGCCGGGACTGCGGTGGGCTTTGAGACCACCCTTGCTACGGCCCTGGTCATCGGGGCCTCCCTTCTGCTTTCCTACGCGATGGGGGAGGCCTCGGGCATGGCCCACGGGGGCGTATTCGCCACAGCCGTCGCCACCATGGGCATGCTGATGACCTGCTCCTATATTCTCTCCATGGACACCTTCGGCCCCATTACGGACAATGCCGCCGGCATCATCGAGATGGCCGGCGCCGGAGAGAAGGCCCGCCACATCACCGACCGCCTGGACGCGGTGGGCAATACCACCAAAGCGCTGACCAAGGGCTATGCCATGGTCTCAGCCGGTCTGGCAGCCTTCCTCCTCTTCCAGGCCTACCTGGACAGGGTGGGGTTCCTCAGGGGCGTGGACTTCAAGGTTGTGGACCTTGCACGGCCCGAGGTCTTTGTCGGAGGCTTCCTGGCGGTAATGCTCGTCTTCCTCTTCAGCGCCCTTGCCATCCGTGCGGTGGGAAAGACCGCCGCGCAGATCATCGACGAGGTGAGGCGCCAGTTCCGGGCCGACCCGGGGATAATGGCCGGGACCTCCCGGCCGGACTACGCCCGGGCGGTGGACATCACCACCCGCGCAGGACTGCGGCAGATGGTAGGCCCCGGCCTCCTGGCCGTGGGGCTGCCGGTGGGAGTGGGGGTGGTCTTCAACCTCATCCCGGGCTACGATGCGGCAATGGCGGTGGGCGCCCTCCTCATGGTGGGGACCATCGGGGGTATCATCATGGCCAGCTTCATGAATAATGCAGGGGGGGCCTGGGACAACGCCAAGAAGCTGATTGAGTCGGGGGAGTTTAAGGACGAGGAAGGCAATACCATCGGGAAGGGGAGCGCCACCCACGCCGCCGCCGTTGTGGGCGACACCGTGGGCGACCCCTTCAAGGACACCGCCGGCCCCTCCCTGCAC
>JAZDIY010000237.1:0-2312 GCA_043804445.1 Chloroflexota bacterium
AGCCCACGCAGTTCTCCTCGCGGCTCCGCACCTCGTCATCGTCGGCGTCGTAGTAATGGGTATCGAAGCTGCACTGGTTGACACAGACCTGGCACTGGATGCACCGGGCCGGGTCCCGTTCCACGATAAATCCGGGGGCGAGGTACGTCTTCATTGCCTTCCCCTTAGATCCGCACCGGTATGCCCCGCTCGGCCAGGTACGCCTTGGCCTGGGCCACCGTGTAGGTGCCGTAGTGGAAGATGCTGGCCGCCAGCACGGCATCCGCCTTGCCCTCCACCAGCACCTGGTACATGTCTTCCAGGTCGCCGGCACCGCCGCTGGCAATCACCGGCACGCTGACCGCCTCGGAGATGGCCCGGGTGAGCTCAATGTCATACCCGGAGCGGTGGCCGTCGGCATCGATGCTGGTGAGCAGTATCTCCCCCGCCCCCAGCGCCACCACCCGCCGCGCCCAGTCCACCGCGTCCAGCCCGATGGGCTTCTGGCCGCTGTAAACGTGGACCACCCAGCGCGGCTCTTTACTGTCCGCCACCCGCTTGGCATCAATGGCCACCACGATGCACTGGCTGCCGAACTTTTCCGCCCCCTGGCTGACCAGCTCCGGCTGGAGCACCGCGGCGGTATTGATGGAGACCTTGTCCGCCCCGGCCCGCAGCATGCGCCGCATGTCCTCAATCCGGCGCAGGCCCCCGCCCACCGTCAGCGGCATGAAGACCTGCTCGGAGATACGCTCCACCACCTCCACCATGGTATCGCGCCCCTCCGGGGTAGCCGTGATGTCCAGGAAGACCAGCTCGTCGGCCCCTTCCCGGTAGGAGTAGCCGGCCCGCTCCACCGGGTCACCGGCGTCACGCAGCCCGACGAAGCTGGTGCCCTTGACCACCCGCCCGTCCTTGACGTCCAGGCAGGGGATAACCCGCTTGGTTAACATCCCACTTTCTCCTTTACCGCCACGGCCCTTCGGGGCGAGGCCGGCAGCTGCCCCAGCCGGCCCACTATCGGCTCACCGCCCATGGGAATCCAGGCCTGCTCCAGGTCCGGGCAGATGAGACGGATGGCCGACTCCTCCGAGGACAGGTAGAGCACCGGGCCCTTCACCCCCACCGTCAGCGGGCGCAGCCGGATGCGGTCCGTCAGGCCAATCATCTCGCCCCGGTGGGCGATGATGATGGTGAACGGCCCGTTCAAGAGCAGGCTGCCGTAGACCTGGCGCAGGGTGCGTAGAATCCTCTGCTCCCCCTCCGGGCGGCGCTCGATGGTGGACCAGAGGGGCGGGGCCAGGACGCGGGCCACCATCTCCACTGGCAGCCCGTGTTGCCGCATCAGCAGGTCCACGGCATAGGCGATGACCTCGGTGTCCGTCTGCATGGTGCACCGGTAGCCGAACTGCTCCAGGTAGCGCCGGTTGATGCCGTAGGACGAAATCTCGCCGTTGTGTACCACCGTCCAGTCCAGCAGGCAGAAGGGGTGGGCGCCGCCCCACCAGCCGGGGGTATTGGTGGGGAACCGGCCGTGGCTGGTCCACAGGTAGCCCTGGTACTGCTCCAGGGCGAAGTAGTCGGCAATCTCCTCCGGGTAGCCCACCCCTTTGAACACCCCCATGTCCTTGCCGCTGGAGAAGACCAAGGTATCCGCCAGCCTGGTGTTGATTTCCATCACCCGCTCCACCACGTAGTCGTCCTCGGACTGCTCAACGGGGCGGTGCCGGCCTACCCCGAGAAAGTAGCGCCACACCAGCGGCGGGTTGACGATACGCGGGTTGGGGCGGGTGGGTATCTCCTCGGCATGGACCAGGGTAAACCGCTCCCGGAGGTAGGCCTCGGTGTCCTTCTTGGCCTCCCGGCTGAGGTACATGATGTGGCCGGCGTAATAGTCGGCGTACTCGGGGTACAGGCCGTAGACGGCGAAGCCGCCCCCCAGGCCGTTACCCCGGTCATGCATGTTGGCGATGGCCCGGATAACCCCCTCCCCGGAGAACCGCTGCCCCGAGGTGTCCATCATACCGAAGATAGAGCAGGCGTCAATCACCTTCTCGTCGCCGTAAGGGTTGTTAACTCGCGCCAGTTCTTTCATTATCGTCACTCCCCGCCCGTAAAGGGCAGCCTGCCTATTCCCCCAGGGCCACCACTGCCGGCCCTTGGGTAAGGGTAACCGGTGAGGCCGTGGCTGACGGGGCTACCGTTAGCCGGGGCCGCCAGATGGCCTCGGGCAGCGAGGCCAGGCCGAAGTCCTCGGCGACCAGCTCGTGCTTGAAGGCGGCCACGTCCACCCTGTCTTTCATCAGGCTGTAGACGATGCCCGCCTTCTCAAC
>JAZDIY010000238.1:0-4385 GCA_043804445.1 Chloroflexota bacterium
ATAATCATCACCAAGGGGCCGGCCATCGAGGCGTGCGGTATCTTTGCCGCCATGTTCCCCAAATTGTTGGAGGAGAAGTTCGGGCGTGAGTTTAGCCGGAAGGCGCAGGAGATTTTCTACAAGATGTCGGTGGTGGAGGACGCCATGACGGCGGTCAGCGTCGGCGTGCGGGATAACGGGGTCACCGCCATGCACGACGCTACCGAGTGCGGTATCTGGGGCGGCCTGTACGAGCTGGCCCAGGCCGCCGGCCTGGGGGCACGGGTGGAGAAGGAGAAGATTGTGGTGGCGGACACCGTTACCGGGGTATGCCAGCTCTTCGGCATTGACCCCTACGCCTCCATCAGCGAGGGCACCCTCATCATCAGCTGCCGGGCGCACCGGGCCCAGGCCATCGTGGCCGCCCTGTCGGCCAAGGGCATCCCGTCCTCCATCGTCGGGGAGCTCACCGAGCCGCAGCGGGGCATGGTGCTGGTGAGCGGCGGCGTGGCCGGGAAACTGGTCCACCCCATCGTTGACCCTTTCTGGATGGCCTTCTACCGGGCGATGGAAAAGAACCAGCCATGACCCGGCACCCAGCCTGTATTTGATTTGGAGCGTCGTTTTGCTTAATAATATAGGGGTAATGGCCAAGATAATCGCCGTCTGCCGCAGCCAGCGGAAAGGGACCACCAAGAGCGCCATCGCCGAAGGCTACCTGAAGGAAGACCACGGCCTGGTGGATGACGCCCACGCCGACCCCGGCAGCCACCGCCAGCTCAGCCTGCTGGCCATCGAGAGCGTCAACAAGATGCAGGGGCGCGGCCTGGAGCTGGGCCCGGGGGACTTTGCCGAGAACCTGACCACCGAGGGGATAGACCTGGTCTCCCTGCCGGTGGGGACACGGCTCCGGGTAGGCGAGGGGGTTCTCCTGGAGCTTACCCAGCACGGCAAGGAGTGCCACCGCGGCTGCGCCATCCTCCAGCAGATCGGCAGCTGCATCATGCCCCGGGAGGGCGTCTTCGCCCGGATACTGCGGGGAGGGCCGGTGCGGGCCGGGGACACCATCCGGCTGGCCGAGGAGCCCCGTGGTTGACAGCACCGCCAGCGTCCCCATACGGCGGGTGACCGAGGCCGGGCAGAGCCCGGTTGAGGATACCGTCGCCACCGAGGCGCCGCTGACCATCATCCTGAACAACCAGGAGTTGGTCACCCTGCTCTGCTCGCCGGCCAACCTGGCCGAGCTGGCCGTCGGCTTCCTCTCCTCCGAGGGGCTGCTCAAGGGCCGGGATGACATCGCCAGGGTGCTGACCGACCCGGCGCGGGGGGTGGTACGGGTAACCACCAGAGAGGACCGGGAGATTGACGCCGACCTCCTGTCCAAGCGGTTCATCACCTCGGGCTGCGGGCGGGGGGCCTCCTTCTACCAGATGTCCGATGTCCAGGACCGGGAAAAGGTAGCCTCGTCTCTGATGGTCACCCCGGGCCAGATTGCCGACCTGGTGAAAGAGTTCCAGCACCGCTCGCTGGTCTACCGCAACACCGGCGGGGTACACAGCGCCGCCCTGTGCGATAGCGATAACATCCTGGTCTTCACCGAGGACATCGGCCGGCACAACGCCGTGGACAAAATCTTCGGGCACTGTCTTTTGCAGGGGTTACCCACCGAGGACCGCCTCATCATCTCCAGCGGCCGCATCTCCTCCGAGATTGTGCTCAAGGTAAGCCGGCGGGGCATACCCATCCTCGTCTCCAAGTCCGCCCCCACCAGCCTGGGGGTGAAACTGGCCGCCGACCTGGGCATCACCCTGGTCGGCTTCGCCCGGGGCCGCCGCATGAATATCTACAGCGGGGAGCAGCGGGTAGCCGCGGACAGCCTCGCCGCCGGGGCACTATGATGATAAAGGACCAGGCGAGCTTGAGCCAGGCCATCCGGGAGCTGGGGCGGGAGAAGCAGGCCGTCATCCTGGCCCACAACTACCAGCGCCCCGAGGTACAGGACGTGGCCGACTTCGTCGGCGATTCCCTGGAGCTGAGCCGGCAGGCCACCCGCACCGATGCCCGCATCATCGTCTTCTGCGGCGTCCACTTCATGGCCGAGACCGCCTTCATCCTCTCACCCGAAAAGACCGTCCTCCTGCCCGACATCGGGGCCGGCTGCCCCATGGCCAACATGATTACCGCCGAAAAGCTCAGGGCCAAAAAGGTACAGCTCACCGGCTGGCCGGTCGTGTGTTATGTAAACTCATCGGCGGAGGTCAAGGCCGAGTCGGACATCTGCTGTACCTCGGCCAACGCCGTTCAGGTGGTGGAGAGCCTGGACAGCCCGGAGATTATCTTTGTCCCCGACCAGTACCTGGGCCATTACGTGGCCTCCCGGACTAAAAAGAGGCTGGAGCTCTGGCCGGGCTTCTGCCCCACCCACATGAAGATACAGCCGGGGCACATCACCGAGATTAAGAAGCAGTACCCCCGGGCCAGAGTGGTGGTGCATCCCGAATGCCGTCCGGAGGTCACCGCCCTGGCCGACGCGGTCTTGAGCACCGGCGGCATGATACGCTACGCCCGGCGGGAGGACGTCAGCGAGCTCATCGTGGGCACAGAGGTAGGCATCATCCACCGGCTGACCAGGGAGAACCCCGGCAAGAAGTTCATCCCCGCCTCCCGGCAGGCGGTCTGCCCCAACATGAAGCGCATCACCTTAGAAAAGGTCTTCACCACCCTGCAGACGCTCCAGCCGGAGGTCACCGTGCCGGAGGCGGTACGGCTCCGGGCCAGTTCGGCGGTGGACCGGATGCTGGCCACGGTATAGCCCGGGGGCAAGGCATGGGAGAGACCGGTTACGTCGTTGTCCTCATCACCGCCGGCAGCCCCGCCGAGGCCGAGCAAATCGCCCGGGGGCTGGTGGAGGCCCGCCTGGCCGCCTGCGTTAATATCATACCCCGGGTGGACTCCCTCTTCCACTGGCAGGGTAAGCTGGACACCGCCGCGGAAAGCCTGCTCATAGTGAAGGGCCGGGCCGCGCGGCTGGACGATATCATCGCCCTGGTGAAGGCACGGCACAGCTACCAGGTCCCGGAAATCATCACCCTGCCCATCGCGGGCGGCCACCCGGCCTACCTGGACTGGCTGGGCCGGGAAACCGCCGAATAGCCTCCCCCTGACAAAACTACCCCGCCCCATTGACAAACACCTGTTTTTAAGATATACTTGACGAAATTAACCAGATTAGTCAACAAGTGATGGGACGATGAAACTGTCTACCCGCGCCCGCTACGGCACCCGCGCCCTGCTGGACCTGGCCCTGTACAGCCACCAGGGGCCGGTGCAGCTGCGCGACATCGCCCACCGGCAGGGCATCTCCCTCTCCTACCTGGAGCACCTGGTCAGCCCCCTCATCACCGCCGGCCTGGTGCGGAGCACCCGGGGCAGCCGCGGCGGCGTCCAGCTGGCCCGCCCGCCCCGGGAGATTAAGCTCAGCGAGGTGGTGCCCCTGCTGGAGGGTGAGCTGACCCTGGTGGACTGCGTCAACAACCCAGCAGCCTGTACCCGCTCCAGGCTCTGCGCCACCCGCGACGTCTGGGGCGAGATGTCGCAGGCCATAGCCGGGGTGCTGGCAACGACCACCCTCCAGGACCTGATGGAACGCCAGCGGGCCAAGGAGGCCCCGGGGAAAACGACCGGCATGTACTACATCTAGACCGGGCATCGCCCGCCGGAACCGACTGAATACACCTATCTATTCAAGGAGGCAATAACAAAATGGCAGAGACCACACCCAGAGTAGCCAAGCTCAAGTACAAGACGATAGAGATTCCCCAGCTCACCCGGGGCATTGCCAAGGACTCCACCGAACTTATCGGCAACACCCCCCTGGTGCGCCTGAACCGGGTAACCAAAGGGGCCGGGGCGGAGGTGGTGGCCAAGCTGGAGTCTTTCAATCCTTTGAGCAGCGTCAAGGATAGAATCGGGGCCGCCATGATTGTAGCCGCCGAGGAGAAAGGGCTGATCAACCAGAATACCGTCATCGTGGAGCCCACCAGCGGCAACACCGGCATCGCCCTGGCCTTCGTCTGCGCCGCCCGCGGCTACAAGCTCGTCCTGACCATGCCCGATACCATGTCCATCGAGCGTCGTCAGCTGCTCTCCGTGCTCGGTGCCGAACTGGTGCTGACGCCCGGTGCCGAGGGGATGCCGGGGGCTATCAGGAAAGCCGAGCAGCTGGTGGGGGATAACCCCAACTACTATATGCCACAGCAGTTCAAGAACCCGGCCAACCCGGAGATACACCGGCTGACCACGGCAGAGGAAATCTGGCGGGACACCGGGGGCCGGGTGGATATCCTGGTCAGCGGGGTGGGCACCGGCGGCACCATCACCGGGGTGGCCGAAGCCATCAAGCCCAA
>JAZDIY010000239.1:0-2264 GCA_043804445.1 Chloroflexota bacterium
GTCAAGGCTGTTCTTTTTGACGATGAGGTCGCGGGCCTTACGCGCCGCCTCCCTCGCCCGCATGGAGGTGAGGCACTTGGCGATCATCTTCTGGGCGTCGTCGGGGTGCTCCTCCAGGTAGAGGGTAAGCTCGTCCCCCACCACGCTCTCGACGATGCTCTTGATCTCGATGTTGCCCAGCTTGGCTTTGGTTTGCCCCTCGAACTGCGGCTCGTGAAGCTTCACGCTCACGATGGCGGCCAGCCCCTCGCGGACGTCATCGCCCACCAGGTTGGGCTCGTCTTCCTTGAGGAACTTGTTCTTGTGGGCGTAGTCGTTGAGTACCCGGGTCAGCGCCGAGCGGAAGCCGGTGACGTGGGTGCCGCCGTCGATGGTGTTGACGCAGTTGGCAAAGCTCAGGGTGGTCTCGGTGAAGCCGTCGTTGTACTGCAAGGCCGCTTCGACGATGGTGCTGTCCACCTGTTTGCTGATGTAAATCGGCTTGGGGTGGCGTACCGTCCGGTTGCGGTTGAGGTTACGCACAAAGCTGGCGATGCCCCCGTCAAAGTAAAAGGTCTTGGCGGTGTCGGCTATCTCGTCGGCGATGGATATTTCCAGACCTTTGTTCAGGTAGGCCACCTCGCGGATGCGCTCGCCCAGGGTTTCCGCATCGTAGCTTATCTCACCGAATATCTGGGTGTCGGGTAGGAAGGTGGTGGTGGTCCCCGTCTCCCCGGCGGTGCCCACCTCGGTGACCGGCCCCTGCGGTATGCCCCGCTGGTATTCCTGCCGGTACAGCTTGCCGTCCCGGCTGACGGTGACGGTCAGCCGGGCGGAGAGGGCGTTCACCACCGAGGCCCCCACGCCGTGCAGGCCCCCGGAGACCTGGTAGGTCTTGCCGCCGAACTTGGCCCCGGCGTGCAGGGTGGTCATCACCGTCTCCAGGGCGGAGAGGCCGGTGACCGGGTGGGTTTCCACCGGGATACCCCGGCCGTTGTCCTCCACGGTGACCGAGTTGTCCTGGTGCAGCACCACCCTGACCTTGGAGCAGTAGCCGGCCATGGCCTCGTCGATGCTGTTGTAGATAATCTCGTAGATAAGGTGGTGCAGCCCGCGCTGGTCGGTGCTGCCGATGTACATGCCGGGCCGCCGCCGTACCGCCTCGCGCCCGCCGAGGACCTGGATATCGGCGGCACTGTACTGGCTGCTGGATGGGGCCCGGGAGGAAGGCGGGTTGGTGGTCATCTCAGGGGATTACCTCGCGTTATAAAAGGGCAGACTACCCCACCGGGCGTAGTCTGCCAGCTCCGTGCTCTCAAAGTCACACCTACAGTATAGCATAATCGGGCCTCCAAGTGAAGCTGGGAACGGCAGCCTGGCCGTTTCCAGGCCGGTGCGGCGGTGTGGTATAATGATACTAGAGAATGGCGTGGCGATAAAGACGGTAGCGACCAACCGCAAGGCTTATCACAACTACCATCTGGAGGACAGTGTCGAAGCCGGTCTGGTGCTTACCGGTACGGAGATAAAGTCTATCCGGGCGGGGCGGGTGAACCTGGGTGACGCCTACATCAGGCCGGAGGGCGGGGAATTGTGGCTGCTGAATGCCCATATCGCCCGCTACGAGGCCGGGGGCTATATGAGCCATGAGCCCACCCGGCAGCGCAAGCTGCTGCTGCACCGGAAGCAGATTAACTATCTGGCCAGTCAGGTGGCGGAAAAGGGTCTTACCCTGGTGCCGCTGAAGTTGTACCTGAAGGACCGGCTGGCCAAGGTGGAGGTGGCCCTGGGCAAGGGCAAGAAGCTGTATGACAAGCGGGAGTCCATCACCCGCCGCGAACAGGAACGGGAGCTGGGGCGGGTGATGAAGCAAGCCAGGAGGTGATGTAACCCCGTACCCTCCCGAAAAGTGGGGACGCGCGGGCTCGACAGGGGAAGTATGCTACAGGATGGCAAGCTGAGGTGCCGCTAACCTCATTAAACCGGCGGCAAAAAAGTAACTGGCGAATTAGAACCAGTTTTTGCGGCCTAGTTAAATAGGCAGCACATCCAGCCTGACCTCGCCCTGATGGGTTGGGACTGGGTGCCGAAATGTCAGGGTGCCACCGCCCCGATGTCGATAAGGTCGGTGAAAGAATTATCGACTGGCCTGGCTGAACTCGGTTAGCAGAGGTTAGCCAGGTGAGATAAAAGAGCTGACTAAGCTTGTAGTATATTCTGGGTAGCTTCTCTTGGACGGGGAGTTCGACTCTCCCCCGCCTCCACCAAACCATACAATTCTTCCC
>JAZDIY010000240.1:0-2390 GCA_043804445.1 Chloroflexota bacterium
CCGGTTTCCGGGCGGTGCCGGCCTGGCCGTCCAGCCGGCTGGCCAGCTCGAAGGCGGCCTTGAGCTGGGAGGCCTTGGCGCTGCCGATGCCTTTCACCTGGGATAGCTCCTCGATGGAGGCGCCGGCGATGCCCTGGAGGCTGCCGAACCGGGAGAGCAGCCGCTGGGCGGTGACCATGACCGACTCGCCGGCGATGCCGCGGCCCAGCAGCAGGGCCAGCAGCTCCTGGGCCGATAGTGCCGCGGCCCCCATCTGCTGCAGGCGTTCCCGGGGGCGCTCCGCCGGGGGCAGGTCGTGGATGGTAAAGGACGGTTTCAACGGCCCTGCCTCCAGGCTGACTCCGCCGTGGTCAGTCCCGGCGCCATCAGCAGGCGGGTGGTTACGGCAGCGGGTGGTGCTGCCGTGGCCGGGGCCAGGGCCTGCGGTTGACCCCCGCCAGCCACCTGGTACTGCTGCCTGACATATTCCCGCCACCGGGTGTTCAGCCCGTCCTGGTCAAAGCCGTAGACCTTCTGCAGGGCCCCGTCGTAGGTGCTGCCCTGCCGGAAGGTGTTCAGCATCTCCAGCATCTTGGGCTGCCCGTACCGGCTGACCAGGAACTCCACCAGGCTGTAACTCTGGGCGTAGGAGAGGATGGACTCCCCGGTGAAGGCGGAGAAGGGGCTGGCCAGGCTGCGTACCGAGATGAGGCTGTCGGTGGTGACCGCCTGATGGAGAGGGGTGCCGAACTGCGGCTCCAGCAGCCCCTCGGTGTACATGGCCAGCCCTTCGTCGAGCCAGGTGGGCAGGTCATTATAGGGGTTCATGGTTATCTGGTGTACCACCAGGTGGGTCAGCTCGTGGGTAATGGCCCGCTCACCCCATACCAGGTTATCCGGGGCGATGCCGATGGCCATGGTGCTGTAGCTGGTGTAGGCCACCCCTCCCGTCCACTCCTGGGGGTAAATCATGGCCCCCTGCAGGTCACCGGCGCTGGCGTAGACGTAGAGGTAGGCGGGCCTCTCCGGGGCGGCGCCGGTGTTACGGGCCAGGCGCTGGAGGCCGTCCTGGACGGCGGCCATCAGGGCCTGGGCGAAGGTATTGTCACCCTGGTACCAGTAGAGGGTCACCTTGCCCCCAGTGAGCTGGCGCCACTGGTAGCGGGTGTCGTCGAAGGGGACCGTGGTCGGTGCGGTGGCAACCGTACCGCCGCTGTTGTCCCGCAGTGTCCACCAGTAGGTCACCTTGGAGCCCGGGGGCAGCCCGCCGGTCCGCCTCATGTCAAGCGAGTACTGCAGGTTCACGATAGGGCCGGGGGTAAAGTCCACGAAGACCTCGCTGGTCACGTCGGCAAAGCTTTCCCGGTCAACCTGATAGTGCAGGCGGGCCTCGGTGATGCTGCCCCCGCTCCGGGCGGACAGGCTGAAGTTGAGGCTGGCGGGGAAGTCCGCCTGGGCCGAGCTGCCCAGCACGCTGATGCCCTGGGCCTGTACCGGGGCCGGGCTTAGTATCGCCACCAGACACAGTAGGGTCAGTATTACCAGGGAAGCGGTCTTTTTCATCATCTTTCCTCGCCCATGCTGGCCCTCAGGTAGGCGGTTATCAGTCCGTCCAGGTCACCGTCCAGCACCGCCTCGGTCTGGCCGGTCTGGTAGTCGGTGCGGTGGTCCTTGACCATCTTATACGGGTGCAGCACGTAGCTTCTAATCTGGCTGCCCCAGCCGGCGTTGATGCGCTTCCCCTTGAGCTTAGCCCTCGCCTCGGCCTGCTTGGCCAGCTGTAGCTCCAGCAGCCGGGCGCTCAGTATTTTCAGGGCGATGGCCTTATTCTGGTGCTGGGAGCGCTCGCTCTGGCTGGTGGCCACCAGGCCGGTGGGGAGATGGGTCAGCCTCACCGCGCTGCTGGTCTTCTGCATATGCTGTCCTCCCGGCCCGCTGGAGCGGAAGGTATCCACCCGCAGGTCTTCCGGGGCGATGGCCACGTCAACGTTGGCCTCGGCCTCCGGCATCACCTCGACCAGGGCAAAGGAGGTGTGCCGGGCGTGGTCAGCGTCAAAGGGGGAGAGCCGTACCAGCCGGTGGACGCCGTGCTCCGACCTCAGGTAGCCGGCAGCGTGATTACCGGTGATGGTAATGACGGCGCTCTTGATGCCGGCTTCTTCACCGGGGGAGGTGTCCAGCACCTCCGCCTGATAGCCGCGGCGCTCCGCCCAGCGCAGGTACAGGCGCATCAGCATCTCGGCCCAGTCCTGTGACTCGGTGCCCCCCGCCCCGGCGTGAATGGCCAGGATGGCGTTCCGGGCGTCATACGGGCCGCTGAAGGCCAGCTCCAGCTCCAGGCTATCCAGCCGGCCGGTTATCGCCTCGACATCGGCCTCAATCTCGGCCACCAGGGAGGCATCATCCTCCCG
>JAZDIY010000241.1:0-2448 GCA_043804445.1 Chloroflexota bacterium
TTAAGGGAGGCGCCAGCGGGCCCATTTGGCCTGGTCCTGTTCCCCGTTATAGGCTGTCTTGGGGGTAATGCCCCGGGCTACCGCCGCCGCCAGGACCGCCTTGGTGATATCACCGGGGATGAAGGGCAGAGCCCCCATCCCCAGCAGGGTCACCAGGGTGGCCGGTGTCCCCTTGACCACGTCCAGCCACAGCCCCAGCCAGACCAGACCGGGCAGGTATATCAGCACGAAGTTGGCCAGGAGCATCAGGCCGAGCATGCTGACGAAGCTGCGCGACCGGATGTAGCTGTCGGTAAAGTGGCCCAGGAAAAGGGTGGCCAGGACAAAGCCGATGATGTACCCCCCGGTAGAGCCGAGGCCGCTGGCCCAACTGCTGAACCAGGGTACCCCGGCGGCACCGAGACCGGCGTAGAGGGCCAGGCTGACCCCGCCCCACCACCGGCCCAGCAGTACTCCGGCTAGCAGCACGCCCAGGGTCTGCCCGGTAATGGGGACCGGGCTCCAGGGGAGGGGGAACCTGACCTGGGCCAGCAGGCCGACCACTGCCGCCGTACCCAGTGCCAGGGCCAGTTTCCTGGGAACGCTGAGCTCATACCTCCAGCGGAAAACGTCGTACTTGACCTGGTTGATGCGGACCGTCAACTCCATGTTAACCTCTCAAAGCAAAAGTAAACGGGAACCCCGGCATTAGGGGTAGTTTAGCTGCTATTGTAGCAAACGGCCGGGGAATAATCAAACCCGGGGAGCGTCAGGCGTCAGGAGGCCGCCTTACCGGGTCGGTTTTTCCCCACCCATCAGGGCTATCTCAATGTTGCCGCCGCATTTGGGGCAGGTCACATTGAGGGTGACGGGCTGGTTCATCACCCGCTGTATCACGGCGGTAATCATGGAGTCCAGGTTGTCCAGGCGCTGGTCGAACATATCCAGCCGCCGTTGAACCTGCTCCGCATCCAGCCCCGGTTCCCGCTTGCCTCTGCCGGTCTCTTCTTTCTGTGCCAAGGTGATATCCCCCGTCGGCTCTGACTAAATATTATAAGGGGAAGGCCGCCCGGAGTCAAAGACCCGTGCCGGGTGAGCCTGCCGCATTCATCTTAACCCCTTTTCCCGCAGTATTCTGGACTGCTGCTCCTCAAAATCACGGGGTATCCGAGACATCTGCTCCAGCCTCGGCTCCAGTATCGCGGCGGCGTTGGAGCACCGGCTAACGCAGACCCCGCAGCCGATGCACCAGTCACGGTCAATAATCGGCGTCTCAGTACCCATGCTCAGGGCCGCCACCGGGCAGACCTCCACGCACTCACCGCAGCCGGTGCATCTCTCCGTGTCCGTATCCCGCAGGAAGTAGGTGGCCATCAGGCTGTCCCGTGGTATCTTCCGGCGCCGGAGGCTGTTGACACTCCAGCAGGAGCAGGGGCAGCAGTTGCAGCTGTGCTTCACCTTTTCCAGGGCGTTGTCCACCAGATGCACCATGCCGAGGGCCTCGCTTTGCCTGACTATCTGAAGGGCCTCGTCCTGGCTGACCCGCCGTCCCTGGCCGGTATCAATCACGTACTCCGCCAGTTCGTCGTACTTGAGGCAGACCTCCAGCGGGTGCTCACAGCCCTTCCCCCTTAAACGGGCAATCATGCGGCAGGGACAGTGGGCCACGGCAATGACCCCGGCCTGCCCGATGAGGTCCTGCATCATGTGGAAGGGATAGACCGCCTGTTGGCCGTCATGCCGGTGTACCAGGGCCGTCTCCCCCACCGGGACAAAGCGGTAGGCCCTGGTCCCGGTGCCGCCGTAGCCCTTCTGGAACACTTCGTGGGTGTGGTAGCGGCGGACCAGGTCAGCCATGTCCCGGGCCCGGGGGGTCTCTTCACCACCCCAGAACCAGCTCTGAGGGAACCCCCAGCCGAACTGCTGCAGGGCGTAGCCCCGCTCCCCATCCGCTGTTTTGCCGGTGAACAGCAGCCCTTTTTGTACCATGGTCTCCAGCACCGGCACCAGCCTGGCCTCGGGGAGGCCGAGCTGCCGGGAGATAGCCGCCACGCTGACCGGCTGGAGCGGGGGTACTGCGTTGGGCATGCCCAGGGTAACCTCAACCTCTTCCGGGCTATAGCCGGCCATCAGTATCTCCTCCAGGCCGTCCTCGTCCGGATAGCCCATGCCCAGAGCGCTGAGATGCCGGGCCAGGCGCCGGTATCGCCCCTCCGTCATGGTAAACACCCGACTATCGGTTGATTCATCCGAACACACTCTACGTAATTAGAGCCTGGCTGTCAAGAGAACGGTACCGGGGTGTGGTCTGTCCCCCGTATTGATTTACCGGAAATGATGCCTTATACTAAATTGAAATAATGAGGTATACCTGAATCCGGTAATCGTTATTTCACGGCAAGGAGGTGTGCCATGCCAGAGGTGGAAGTGGGCAAAGTGAGTGACTTCTTCGCCAGGCCGGTGGTTGCC
>JAZDIY010000242.1:0-3084 GCA_043804445.1 Chloroflexota bacterium
GGCTCCACGATGGCCATCTGGTTCCGGGGGTCAATCTCCAGTCGGTTCATCCGCTTGGGGTCAATCATGATGGTATTGGGCCGCGACGGGGAGCAGTAGGCGACCATGAAGGTGCTGATGGGCACGAAGGGGTAACCGAACCGGTTGGCTATCCTGATGATGGCCTGCACCTGCTCGGCGCTCTCCGGCAGGACCACCACTGACGGCGGACGGCGGTCCCAGTCCCACATACCCACCCCCTCGCCGCCCCGCAGGTAGGCCTGGCACACCGCCGGGTCGTCGCTGATGTTCCCGGCACCAAGGACACTCTCCAGTGCCCGGTAGGCTGCTTTAGGAAATGCCATACTCGTGCCTCCTCTTCTAAATCGCCCGGGCGAGTAGCTCCACCACGTCCAAGACCTGCAGCCGGTAGCCGTTTTCGGTTACCGCTGCCCGGAAGATGTCCTCGCAGTAGGGGCAGGCGGTCACCAGGGCCTCGGCCCCGGTGGCCTCCGCCTCCTCCAGCCGCTCCGCCGCCGTCCAGAGGGCGAAGTCCGGGTAGGCGGTGCGGGTGGTATCGGCGGCCCCGGCCCCGCAGCACCAGGCGTTCTCCCTTATCCGCTCCATCTCCACCAGCTCCACCCCCAGGGCCTTGAGTATGTTGCGGGGTGGCTCGTAGATGCCGTGGGTGCCCTTGTTGTACTCCCGGGGCGGGTCGGGCAGGCCGAAGTGGCCGTGGGTGCCCTCCCAGCCGATGTATTTCTCGCCGCGGCGCCCCAGGAAGCAGGGGTCGTGGTAGGTGACCTTCATGTTAAGAGGCTGCTTGATTTTGAGCTTGCCTTCGCCGATAAGCCGGTCAAAAAGCTCCACCACGTGCAACACCTCGTACTTGGGCTGGCCGAAGGCGGGGTAGCGCCCCTTGAGCATGCCGTAGCAGTCGGCGCAGCTGACGATGACCTGGCTTACCCCCAGCCGGTTGAAGGCATCGATGTTGCCGGCGGCGGTGCTGGCCGCTACCTCGCGGTCACCGGCGGCGTAAGCGGGCAGGCCGCAGCAGACCTCGTCCTGGGCCAGGATGCCGAAGTCCACCCCGGCCTTATTCAGGATGTTGACCACATTGCGGGCCACCGTCTGCAGTTCCGGGGTGTAGGGGGTCTTGCAGCCGGTATAGTAGAGGACCGGCGCCTTCTCTTTGCCCAGCCGTTTTACCTTGAGGCCACGGCTCCAGTGGTCCCACTGCCGCCGCGGCTTGCCCCAGGGGTTGCCCTCCCTCCGGATGGCTTCAATCTGGGCCTTGATGGGCTTGGGCGGCCCTTTCTTGTCCTCATAGGCCTGCGCCCGCAGCTCCTCGATGGTCTCGATGACCTCCAGGTCCAGGTTGCGCTTGCACATGATGTCACAGGCCCCGCACAGGGTGCACTTGTAGAGGGAGTCCAGCAGGCGGGGGGTATAGTCCAGCATGCCGTAGAGCTTGCCGTAGGTAAAGTCCAGCAGGCCCTGTCCGGAGTAAACGTCAAAGTGGTGCCTCACGTTTATGGGGCATATTCGGGCGAAGCGCTGGCTCTGCATCCATATCGGGTCAACCCACTTGCAGTTGGAGCAGCGGATGCAGTTGTAAGCGTCCCACCGGTATTTCTCCAGCTTACTCATCAAACATCCTCCTAGAAGCAAAGCTTGCCCGGGTTCATGATATGGTTGGGGTCAAAGATCTTTTTCAGGTCCTTCAGGGTGGCGGCGTAGGTGGCGGCCCGCTCGTAGACCATCCGCGCCTGGGCCCCGTAGGGCCGGGTGAAGAGGGCCCCCTGCTCGTAGAGGTACTCGCTCAGGTCGGCGTAGAGGTCGGCCACCAGGGCCATCTCCTCGGGGTCCTCCGGGTCATAGCTTAAGCCCAGCTCGCAGTAGGCGGCCCGCGCCCGCTCCAGGGGCTGGCAGTAGCAGCCCATGTCCTCTACCGGATAGCCGGTGCCGGCCACGAAGTCGATGGCCCCCTGCACCAGGTCCGGTACCGTTTCCAGCAGGGCGTGGAAGCCGACGGTGCTGGTGCCGCCCTTGTCCCGGAACCGCCAGTAGGTGACGTCCTCCGGCCAGGGCTGGCGCAGTTTGGCGATGAGCCGTTTCTCCAGGCCGGGGGCCCCGGGGAGCACCTCGCTGGGGCTCAGGATGAAGTCGGCGGCCACCTCCCGGAGGGCCTCTTCCTCGTAGGCTATCTTCTCCTCGGGGCGCCGCAGCCCTCCCGCCAGGCACATCACCAGGGTCCAGGGAGGCAGGCAGTCCTTCAGCTCATCGATTTCGCCGTCATCCTCCGCCAGGATGACCGCCAGGTAGTTGTTGTCCAGGATGAAGCACTCGTTGCCCAGCATCTTGCGCTGGAGGCGGTAGACGGGTTCCACCAGCTCCTCCAGGGTATCGAAAGCGAAGAAAAAGACCTTCTGCACCCGGGGCAGGTGCTCCACCTTGACGGCGGCCCAGGTGGCGATGCCCAGGGTGCCCTGGGCCCCCTGGAAGAGGCGGTAAAAGTCCAGCCCCGGCCCGAAGGGGCCGACCAGGTCGGCCAGGGTATCGTCGGGGGCCCCGGGGGCGGACGCCGAGCCGGTGCGGAAGATGTCCCCGGTGGGCAGCACCAGCTCCATGGTCAGCAGCGGGTCACCGTATTCGAACTTGGGGATGAGCATCGGTTCCCGCTCCAGGTGGGCGGAGAGCACCGACTTGGTGGCGTGGGGCAGCAGGGGGTTGAGACACATCAGCGCTTGAGGGGCCAGGGCGGCCTGCAGCTGCCCGAAGGTGACGCCCGGCTCCACCCGCGCCATCCGGTTGCGGGGGTCAACCTCGATAATCCGCTTCATCCGGGAGAGGTCCACCACCATGCCGCCCTGGCTGGGGATGGTGCTGCCGGTAAAGCCCACGCCGGAGCTGCGGGGAACCAGCGGCAGGCTCTCCTTGTTGGCCAGCTTCACGATTTGCTGGATTTGAGCGGTATCGGCCGGCCAAACGACGTAGTTCGGCTGGCGGGGGGTAACCAGGCTGCTGTCCTGGGCGTAGCGCGCCAGTACCTCCGGGGCGGCGGAGACGTTTTTGGAGCCCACTATCCTGGCCACCTTGTTCAGC
>JAZDIY010000243.1:0-5616 GCA_043804445.1 Chloroflexota bacterium
GCATGGGCTTGGGCATTCCCCGTTTCCCCTCGATGGAGAGCACCAGGGCGGTGGACTCCCCGCAAACGAAGGCCCCGGCCCCCTGGAAGACCTCGATGTTAAAGCGGAGGCCGCTGTCCAGGATGTTGCGGCCCAGAAATCCCTTTTCCCGGGCCTGGTCAATGGCCGTCTTTAAGCGCTTCACCGCCAGCGGGTACTCGGCCCGGACGTAGATATAGCCCTGGCGGGCTCCCACCGTATAGCCGCCGATAATCATGCCTTCGATGACGGAGTGGGGGTCGCCCTCCATCACCGAGCGGTCCTGGAAGGCCCCGGGGTCACCCTCATCACCGTTGCAGATGACGTACTTGGGGGTATCCGGGGCTTCCCGGCAGGCCGCCCACTTCTGCCCGGTGGGAAAGCCGGCCCCGCCCAGGCCGCGCAGCCCGGAGCTATTTATCTGTTTGATTACCTGCTCCGGGGATAGCTCGGCCAGCACCCGCTTGAGGGCCTGGTAGCCGCCCGCCGCGATAGCGTCGTCAATATTCTCGGGGTCAATGTGCCCGCAGTTGCGCAGCACCAGGCGCTGCTGCTTGGCGTAGAAGGGGATGTCCTGGTAGTGGGGTATCGGCTCGGCCGTAACCGCCGGGTCATGGTAGAAGAGGCGCGCCACCGGCTTCCCGTCGGGTAGCAGTGACCGGGCGATGTCGGGGACGTCCTCCGGGGTTACCTTGGTGTAGAAGGTGCCCTCCGGCATGACGGTCACCAGCGGCCCCCGCTGGCAGAAGCCGTGGCAGCCGCTGTGCTTCAGGTTAATCTGGTCGCCCAGTTTGAGCCTGGCCAGCTCGCTCTCCAGCGACTGGTAAATCGTCTCGCCCCCGCCGGAGATGCAGCCCGTACCCTGGCAGACAATAACCGTGTTCGTTTTACTGTTCATCCGGTGCTTTCTCGTCTTTATTGGGGAAGAGTGCCCGGGCCTTGGCGGTGGTCATTTCCCCGTGTACCCGGCCGTTTACCGTCAGACAGGGGGCCAGGGCGCAGCAGCCGATGCAGGCCACCGTCTCCAGGGTGTACTCCAGGTCCTCCGAAGTCTCCCCCTCTTTGAGGTCGATGGCCCCCTCAATCTCGCGGAGAATATGGGGCGCCCCCCGGATGTGGCAGGCGGTGCCCCGGCAGACGGTCACCCGGTTGCGGCCCAGCGGGGTCAGCCGGAACATGGCATAGAAGGTGGCTACCGCATAGACCTCGCCGATGGAGATACTGAGGAAGGTGGCGATGAACTCGATTACCCAGTCGGGGATGTAGCCGAAGTTGGCCTGCACCGCCAGCAGTATCGGTATCAGCTCGCCCGGCTTGCTCTGGTAGTAGGACAGTATCTCCCGGAGGCGTTCCTCTTCCAGCTCGTCCACTTCGGCCATATCCCTAGCCCTACCTCGTCCTGACCCAGTCTGAAGAGACCCAGGGGCGGCGCTGTGACAGGCGGTGGTCCTGGCTGCAACTCATACACATTACCCGGCAGATGCTGCACCGGTTGCACTTGTCGGTTTCAACGTAGATATTGCTCTCCTTCTCGTCGATGGTAATGGCGCCGGGCGGACAGGAGGCGGCGCAGAAGGGGGCAGGGCAATATTTGGGGCAGATTAAATTTTTCATCCTCGCTGATACTCCTTATCCCAGGATTTTCTCCGCCTCGGCCATATCGGCTTCCATGATATAGGGGATGCCGGAGACGTCAGCCGCTTCCCGGGTGAGGGCGACCAGGTCACCCCGGTCAATGTACTTCAGGGCGAACTTGCGCCCGCCGGCCATGATTTGCCTCAGCCCGGCGCTCAGGCGCTGGTAGTAGGCGTAAACGCCGATGGCCCCCGGGGGAATCCGCTCGAAGTCCTCGCCGAACTTCTCCTTGAGCTCCCCGGCCCCGTTAAAGGTGCGGAGCAGGGCGGCATCGTAGTTGTCGCTGTCGCCGAAGGTCTCTTCAATCAGCTTGCCCTGGGTCTTGCCCACCATGGCGGCGGTGAGGGTGGCCCGGCCCATGCAGGCGGCCCGGACGTAGGGTGCCCCCAGGGCCAGTACCTTGAAGACGTGGTCCTCCAGGGAGAGACCGCCGGCCATGCCGCAGCTGGGGACGAACTCGCCCTTCTCATCCAGCCGCTTGAGGAAGCGGTAGAGCAGGGACTCCAGGTAGACGGTGGGGATGCCCCACTCGTTCATCAGCCGCCACGGGCCCATGCCGGTGCCGCCGCCGGCCCCGTCCACGGTGAGCAGATCAATTTTAGCTGCCGAGGCCAGCTTCACCGCCCGGGCCAGGTCGGTGGCCCGGTAGGCCCCGGTCTTGAGGGCGACGTACTTGGCCCCCAGCTTACGCAGCCGCTCTACCTCTTTCAGGAAGGACGCCTCGTCTACCATCCCCAGCCGGGAGTGCCCTTCGAACTCGGTGATGCCCCCTGCTTTGTAGGCCTCCGGGACGCCGGGGCCGGCGGGGTCGGGGATGACCAGGTAGCCCCGCTCCTTGAGCTGCTGGGCCCGTTCCGGGGTGGTGGCTTTAACCTCGTCGCCGATGGCGGTGGCCCCCTGGCCCCACTTTATCTCTATCCCCTCCACGCCCAGCTCGCCGATGGCGTACTCCGGCACGCCCAGGCGGGTGTCCTCCACGTTGGCCTGGAGGAAAAGGGCCCCGGAGCCGTCATACCACTCCTTGTACTTCTTTACCCGGCGGGCCAGCTCCGGTGACCGCACCAGCTTGCCGTTCATAATCTCGGCCTCGGGGTCCATGCCGCCGACGTTCTCGCCGCAGACCAGGACTGTGCCGCAGATGGCGGCGGCCACCGCCACGCCGTTCCAGTTGGCGCGGGCGACCTCGGTTGAGCCCAGGGCCCCGGTGTAGAAGGGGGCCTTCATCTTTATCTTCTGGTCGCCGGCACCGAGCTCGGTGTCCAGGTTGACGGCGGTGAAGGTGGCCTTGTCCGGGTCGGCCTCGATCCCCATGGCACCGACGCAGGTACCCTGGATGTTGAAGTGGGACAGGTCCACCGGGTAGTCTTTCTCCGAGCCGGCGGTGGCCTGGCCGAAGGGCTGGGGGCACATGATCTCCCGTCCCCGCAGGGCGGAGCGGCCGACCTCGCAGTAGCCGGGGCAACCGTCGACGCAGGTGACACAGATTCCCGAGACCGGTGAAGGGGTGGTCCGGGTGGTGGTGATGGTAGCGGCGCTGGCATTTGGCTTGCTTAGAGTCATGACTGCCTCCTTATAGTGAGCCATTGAGGCGGCGGGCACGGCACTAGCCTGTGGCCACCGCTTGGTATCAGTCAATGTGGGCAGAATCTGCCTGAGTTACAGATGCCTGCCTATCAATCTAACACCAGCCTGCCGTTTTGTCAACCCATTGCCACTGCTTGGTGGTAAAGCTTGACAGTGCCGGAGCCCGGCGATATGATGCCTAGTAAGTCTAGGTATGCCGGGTACGTTTTTGTAATGGTAGAAGCTCTGCCGAAAGATAGCCTTCAGCTGCAGGCCCTGGAGCGCTTCCGCGAAATCAACCGTACCTTCCCGCAGACCGCCGATGTCCGGGAGTACCAGGCACAGGGAAAAAAGATATTCGGCTGGCTCTGCACCTATGTCCCCGAGGAGATTATCCACGCCGCCGGCATCCTGCCGGTGCGCATTACCGGCTACTCCGAGGAGATGGAGCTGGACGAGGGCAACACCTACCTCTACGTCAACAGCTGCTCCTTCAGCCGGAGCTGTTTCCAGCTGGCCATCCGCGGCGAATATGCCTTCCTGGACGGCGTGGTGGGTGGCTCTACCTGTGACGGCGTGCGCCGCCTCTTTGACCTGTGGCGCCACTACATCGGCACTCCCTTCAACCACATTTTTTCGGTGCCCCGCAAGACCACCGGGCGGGCCCATGAGCTCTACTACCAGCAGGTGGTGCAGTTCCGCCAGCACCTGGAGGAGTTTTTGGGCTGCCGTATAACCGACGAAGCTATAATCAATTCCATCGGGGTGTTCAACCGGACAAGGGAGCTGCTGCGGCGCCTCTACGAGCTGCGTAAACGCCCCGCCCCGCCCATCACCGGGGCTGAAACGCTGGAGGTGCTCAATGCCAGTGTCCGCATGCCCAAGGAGCGCTTCAACCAGTGGCTGGAGGAGCTGCTGGGCGAGCTGGCGGCCTCGGGCCGGGAGCACACCGGCCGGGCCCGGCTGATGGTCAGCGGCAGCGTGCTGTCCAACCACCGGTTCATCAAGGCCATCGAGGACCAGGGGGGCCTGGTGGTGGCCGACGAGTTGTGCACCAGCACCCGCTACTGGTCCGACCCGGTGGTGATGGACGGGCCGGCGGAGCCGCTCAAGGCCCTCTCCCGGCGCTACCTCAATAACTTCCCCTGTGCCCGCATGTTCCCGGCGGAGGACCGCTTCCAGCGTATCCTGACGCTGTGCCGGGACTTTAACGTGGAGGGGAACGTCAGCCAGGTTATCCGTTACTGCGTGCCCTACGCCCATGATTTACCGCTGCTGATGGAGCGGCTGAAGGCGGCGGGCGTCCCCACCCTGGCCCTGGACGTGGAGTACGGTACCGCCGGTTCCGGCCAGATTCAGACCAGGGTGCAGGCCTTCTTGGAGATGCTGGAGGGGAAGCGGCCATGATTGGTTCCGGGGAGAAAGACAGCAAGGTCAACGCCATTATCCGGGCGTTCCGGGTGCTGGACCGGATGAACCGGGGGCGGCCGGGGGCGCGCCAGAGCGATACCCTGTACTATCAGATGATGGGGCACTACTACACCCGCCTGAGGAACGCCCGGGCGGAGGGTAACTTCGTGGCGGCGCATACCGTCTTCTTCCCCACCGAGATTATCTACAGCCTGGGGCTGGTGCCGATGCATACCGAGCTGACCACCTGGATGATGTCCCTGTTCCTGGGTGACGCCGCCGACATCCTCTCCGCCGGGGCCGGGCTGGGCCTGGCCCCCGAGATATGCACCGCTCACCGGGGCCTGGCCGGTGCTTTTGCCCTCCATGCCCTGCCCCGCCCCGACGTCATGCTCTGGTCCAACATGCTCTGCGACAACACCGCCAAGAGCGGTGAGCTGGTCATGGAGATTAACGGGTGCCCCGGTTTCTTCCTGGACCACCCCTACCAGCGCAGCCAGGGCGAGGTGGACTACCTGGTCGACGAGCTGAAAGACCTCATCGCCTTCCTGGAGAAGCAGTCCGGGCGGAAAATGGACTGGGAGCTGCTGGCCGCGACGGTGGCCCGCATGGACCACCAGATTGAGCTTTACCGCCAGATCAGCCAGCTGCGCCGGGCGATCCCCACCCCCTTCCCGCCCCAGGGCTTCCTGCAGATGCTGGCCTCGGACTATCTCTTCCCCGGCCAGCCGCAGGCCATTGAGTACCTTGAGGCCACCCGCCGGGAGCTGGCTGATATGGTGGCCCGGGGGGTGGGGGTGGTCGCCAAGGAGCGCTTCCGCCTGATGACCCTCTTCGTGCCGCCGATGTACCTGATGGGCTTTCTGGAGCGGATTTCCCAGGAGTACGGGGCGGTAAGCGTCGTCGAGCCTTTCTTCACCCACTGGGGGGAGGGCCGCCTGGACCCATCCCGGCCGCTGGAGAGCATCGCCCGCAAGTCATATATGCTGC